>NZ_LUUM01000112.1:0-99208 GCF_001644125.1 Methylosinus sp. R-45379 | reverse complement strand
TTCGGACCGACACTTAGAATTTGAACTTCACCCCTCCGATGAAAGCCCGCGGCGAGCCGGCGATGATCGATGCGCCGGTCGAATTGGCGAGCAATATCGCCGGCGTCTGCACGGCGGTTCCCGTCATCAGCGTGTTGGTCAGCACATTGGCGCCGGCCACATAGGTGCGGTCGAAGAGATTCTTCACATCGAAATAGACCTCTATGTTCTTCACATAGCTGTCCGCGATGGCGCGGCTGTAATGCACATTGAGATTGACGAGTCCATAGCCCGGGATCGACGTCAGATTGGCGTTGTCGATCGTGTAAGAGCTCTTGAACACATATTCGACGAAAGCGCCGAGCCCTTTGAGATCGCCGTCCGCAATGTCATAGCCGACGCGGCTCGTCAGCGTATGCGTCGGCACATTGGGGATGCGATTTCCGGCGCGATTATAAGAGACGGTCGATGAGAGATTGTCCCAGAAATTGGTGAAATACTGGTCATTATAGGCATAGGCCGCGATGAATCGCCAGCCATCGAAAGGCCGCCAATCGACGCTCGCCTCGACGCCGCGATGGATCGAGGAGGGCGCGTTGAGCTGATAGCTGACGAGACCATTCGATTGAGTGAGTATCTCGTTGCGGAACCATTCGTGATAGAGCGTGACGCTCGCCGTCAGATTTTTCGCCGGAGTCCAATCGACGCCGAGATCGACGCCCATATTGGTCTGCGCCTTCAGCGAGGTGTTGTTGCCTGCGCCCGTCGGCGTATTGGTGAGATACATGAAATTCGGCGTTCCATAGCCGGTCGCATAGCGCGCGCGGATTTGCCATTCGGGGCTGTAGCGATAGGTGAGCGAAGCCTCCGGCGCCGTATTCCAATACTCATTGTCGACGCCGACCTGCGTCGGGCGCGTCATGGTTCCATTGCTCGCGTAATTATAGACGCTATAGACGCCGGAGATTCTGTTCCAATTGGAGCTGAAGCCGATCGCCGCTGTGAGCTGAGGCGTCAGCGCGATCTCCTCGCGCGCGCGAAGGCCGATATTGGAATGATTGGATTCGATATTGCCGACCGCGCCGCCGGTCGCGCCATAATTCCACACATTGGGAACCTGCGAATACAGCGGATTGACGCTTTTGAGACCGTCGTAGAAGAAGCCGAGAAAATGCGTCGCCGGCAGGCCGAAGATCGCGCCATGATTGGTGATGTCGGTCGAGGCGCTGAGGCCATAGGACGGGCCGCGGATCGCGACTGGTCCGCCGAGGCCGCCGAGCGCCGCCGGGCCGACCTTCGGCGGCGGCCAGGTGCTGTTGATGTAATCGAGATAATCATAGGTGAATTGCGTGCGCCATGTGGTGGCGTTGTCGAAATCATGCTCATAGCGTAAGCCGACGATGTCGCGTATCACATGCCAATGCGTGCCGAGCTGCCAGACGCTCTGATTGGAGAGCCCCGAGGCGGCGCTGGTGAAGGAGCCGTTCGCCGGCACATTGAGATTGTTGCAGAGGGGCAGATTGGCGGGCGTCGCTATGCGGCAATCGACATTCTTGCCATAGGGATTTTTGTAGAATTGCGTCAGCGAGCTGCGGTTCATGAATTCCGCGAAGGAGCTGCTGGCGAGAAATTTGAACGTCAGCCGATCCGTCGGAACCGGCGTCCATGTCGCTAGCACCTTGCCCTGGTCGAACTCATGCGCGCCGCGCGCGAGATAGCCGTCGCCGCGCGTGTCGGAGCCGAAGATCGCAATGTCGAAATCGCCGAGGTCGCGATCCGTGATCTTTTTTCCGGCGCGCAGATAATTGTTGAAATAGCCGAAGCTGCCGAATTCCGAGCCGGTCTCGACGCCGTCGATCTCCTTGCCGGTCAGGCTGCGGAAATTGATCGCGCCGCCATAGGCGTAATTGCCGAACATCGCCGAGGAGGGGCCGCGATAGACGTCGACGCCCGAGAAGGAATGCGGGTCCAACATGTCGGTGCGGCCATTGCCGTCCGCGGTGACGATCGGAAAGCCGTCCTCATAGAGCATGATATTGCGGACGGAGAAGGGGTAGGTCATGCCGAGCCGATTGCCGGAGCCGCGGATCGACGGCAGCAGCTCGCGCGGCATCGTGCCTTGCGAGATGGAGACGCCGGGACTGTATTGCAGCATGTCCTGCACAGTCTGCATCGGCGTCGTTTCGAGGAATTTGTGATCGACGGTCGTCACCGTCTGCCCAGGCGGATCGCGGTAGATCGGCAGCTCGGCGCGTTCGGCGTCGAAGCCCGGCGCGGTGGAGACGCCGCTCGCGCGCTTTTGCTCCGCGCCTATGTCGATGGGCGGCAGCTCGGCTCCACTGGCGTCGGTCATGGTTCCGCGCGCCGCCTGCGCGAGAATGATGGAGACGGAGCGTCCATTCTCCGACAGGCGATAGGAGAGGCCGGTTCCCGAGAGCAGCCGGTCGAGCCCTTCGCGCACCGAATAGGCGCCGACGACGCCGCGCGTTCGCATCGCCTCTGTGAGGCCGACGTCGAAGACGATATGCAGGCCGCTGCGGTCGGCGAAAGCGTTGAGCGCCGTCTCCATGGCGCCGGCCGGAATGCGATAGTCGCGCAGCGCCCCGTCGCGCTCCTGCGGCGAGATAGAGGCCTGCGCGCTCGTCACCGGAGCCTCGGCCCCGAGCGTCATCGCGCTCAGCGCCAAGGCGATCGCCGTCGAACTCATATTCACGCCCTCGCCTACCGACTTCTTCCTCGCCATGGCCATTTCGTCCCGCCGTCGCAATGCCCGCCATAGAGTTCGGGCTCTCGGGAACAGGACGCAGCAGGCGGAAAAAGCGGAACCTCCCTCGCTCGAAAAAATTCGCGCGCCGATGAAGCGTTCGAATTCAATACAGAAGGATCAGATAGCTGGTGACATGGATGGCGCGCAGGCCGAGCGAGGCCTCTATCTCCGCCAAGGATTGCAGCGCGTCCTCCTGCGCGCCGAAGACGCCGGAGATGCGCCGCGCGCAGATCGCGCGATCGACGCAATAAATATAGCCGCGATGATAGCGGCCGAGCGCGGCGAGCACATCGCCGAGCGGCTGCCGATTGACGATGAGCTTGCCGCGCCGCCAGGCGGTCGCAATGTCGATATCGATCGTCTCGGGCGCGCGCGCCGGCGCGTCGCGCTCGAAGGCGGTCTGCTGGCCCTCTTCGACGATCGTGGTCTTGCCGCCGCTGGCGACGCCGACGCGGTGCTCCGTCACAGTGACGCGCGCGCCGCTTTTTTCCAGCGCGACGTCGAAGGCGGTGCCGAGCGCGGTGACGCGGCCGTCGCCCGCCTCGACGACAAAGGGGCGCGAGGCGTCCGGCGCGACTTCGAACCAGGCCTCACCCGAGAGCAGCCGGAGCCGCCGCTCGCCCGCCGAATAGCGCAAAGCGATGGCGGAGCGCGAGTCGAGCAGCGCATGCGAGCCGTCGTCCAGCGTCACCAGCCGCTTCTCGCCGACGCCGGTGAAGTGGTCGGCCTCGAGCCGCAGGACGAGTTCATCATAAGAGGCGAAGACCGCGACCGCCGCCGCCGCGGCGAAGGCGAGGGCCGCCGCCCGCATCCCGCGCGCGGCGCGCGGCGCCGGCCGCATGCGGCGGGCGGGGCTCAAGCCGGCGAGGTGGCCGTACATATGCAGCACGTCGTCGAAGGCGGCGGCATGCGTCGGCTCGGCGCGCCAGGCCTCGAAGGCGGCCGTCTCCTCGGCCGAGAGCTTCCCCTCGCGCATGCGCACGAACCATTCGATCGCGGCGTCCCCGGCTTCGTCCGGCGCGGGTTCTCTCGCCTGTTCCCCGGTCATCTCTCCATCCGTCCTCGAGGCGCCGCGCGCGACAGTATAGATGACGCGGCCCCGGCGCGAGGCGGAACCTCGAAGCGGGAAAAAATCACTCGGCCTCGCTCCGCAGCGCGGCGCGGCAGGCGCGCAGCGCGAGGCTCACATGCTTGCGCGCCATGCGGTCGGATATGTCCATCCGCCGCGCCACCTCGGCGAGCGGGACGTCATTATAGATATGCAGCTCGAAGGCCTCGCGGCAGCGCGGCGGCAATGTCTCTATGGCCGTCTTCAGCAGCGCCGAGCGCCGCTCATAGTCGAGCCGCTCCTCGATCGGCGTTTCCGGCGCCGGCGGGTCGATCACATAGTCGCCGAATTGGAGACGGCTCTCCTCGGTCTTGCGGCGGCGGGCGAAATCGCGGGCGAGATTGACCGCGATCTGTTTCAGAAAGGCCGGCGGGTCCTCGATGGTCTCGGGCCGATCATGGCGGACCATGCGCAGGAACGTCTCCTGCAGCAGATCCGGCGCATCGACGGCGCCGACCTTGCGCACGAGAAAGCCGAAGAGATCGCGCTTATGGGCGAGGAACAGCTCGCGGAACCGCCAGGGTTTGGCGTCCGCAGGCCGATCGCCGCGCGACGAGATCGATCGAGACAATGGAAACGCCCTGGCTGGCGCGCGAACGCGATTGATCCGAAAAGTCGAGACCGGCCGCTCGCCCGAGGGGCGGCGGCATTCGAATTTTCAGGCCGATGGCGGCGCGCGCGAGGACCAGGAGCTCGCCCAGCCGAGCGGCGGCGCGCGTGGCGACAGCGCCCGCGCGCCTATGCTGGCCACGCCGTCCGGCCGCAGCGACAGCGGCGCGGCGATGGGCGCGAGGGCGGGCGGCTCGGCGCCCCGATCCGAGCACAGGACGCAATGATGCTCGCCGGTGTGATGGGCGAGGGGCGCTCCGTCGCTGTCGCGGGCGGCGGCGCAGAGCGCGCCGGCCGAGAGAGCGGGGGAGAAGCCGATGGCCCCATGCGCGCGCGCTATCGAGCCGAAGAGGGCGACGGCCTGCAATAGGGCGAGAATCACCGTTGCGCAGGCGAGGAGCCGGCGCGCCGGGAGGCGCATGGAGGAGAATGTCCTCATCGGGCGCAAAAATAGGTCCGCTGGAATTCCCGGGTCAATGATCGGGCGCCGCCGTGGCCGAATATCCGAGCCGCTGTTGCGCGGCGGCCACAGTCGCGGCCGCGCCAGACGCTTTCGAACGGCGGACAACCACTTTATCATGCGACTGCCGGCCGCCGCCGGAGCAGTCGAATGAAGAAAGGCCGGCCATGTTCCTGACGCGAGACGACGCCCTCGCCCTCGCCGATCGTCTGCGGTCCCTGTCCGCGGCGGAGTCCTGCGTGATCCATATGGAGGGCGAGGAGGCGCAGAGCCTGCGCTTCGCCGGCGGCGGCGTCACCACCAATGTCGCATCGGCGCGCGTGAAGACGCGCATCGAATCGCATGTCGGCGGGCGGATCGGCTCGGTCTCGGTCGGCGGGCTCGAATGGGAGGAGCTCGCCCGCGCCATGGCGCGCTCGGAGGAGATCGCGCGTCTCCTGCCGACGGACCCAGAATTTCTGCCGCCGCTCGGCGCGCAGGCCTATCCCGAGAGCGCCCGCTATGACGAGGCGACCGGAGCGCTCGATCTTCGCTTTCTCGCCGAGGCGACCGCGCGCGTCGTCGCCGAGGGGACGGCGCGGGGCGTGAATATGTTCGGCTGCGCGGCGGCCGGCCGCCGCTTTTCGGCGCTGGCCTCGAGCGCCAGCCTCTTCGCCTATGATCGCGAGAGCTTCGTCGATCTCTCGACCACGGCGCGCCATAAGAGCGACGGCTGGTCCGGCTGGGCCGGCGCCCGCCATTTTTCGGTCGCGCAGCTCGATCCCGCCGACATCGGCCGCCGCGCCGCGCTGAAGGCCGCGCGCGACGAGGAGCCGCTCGATCTCGAGCCCGGACGCTATACGGTGATACTGGAGCCGACGGCGGTGGGCGAGCTCGCGCAATGGCTGATGTGGATGCTGCGCGCGCGCCCGGCCGACGAGGGCCGCAGCTTCTTCTCGCGCGCCGGCGGAGGAACCAAGCTCGGCGACGCTCTGTTCAGCGCCGATTTCTCGATGCGCTCCGATCCGCGCGACGCGATCGCGCCAGAGGCGCCCTTCGGCGAGGAAGGTCTCGCGCAAGAGGCGCGGCTGTGGGTGGACAAGGGCGTGCTGAAGACGCTCGCGCGCCCGCGCTATTGGGCGCAAAAGACCGGCGCCGAGGCCATTCCCGCGGCGCATAATTTCACCGTCGCCGGCGGGACGACTCCCCTCGAGGAGATGATCCGCGGCGTGCGGCGCGGCATATTGGTGACGCGCTTCTGGTACACGAATATGGTCGAGCCGCGCGGGCTGCTGCTCACCGGGCTGACGCGCGACGGCAATTTCCTCATCGAGAATGGCGAGATTGTCGCGCCCGTGCGCAACATGCGCTTCAACGAGAATCTCCACGGGGCCTTCTCCCGCATAGCGGCGATCGGCGCGAGCGAGCGCGTGAAGACCGAGATGGGCGGCGCGGCGATCTCGGCCCCGCCCATGCTGATCGAAGGTTTCGAGTTCTCGTCGAAATCGAGCGGAATTTGAGCGCGCCGCTGATGACGTTTTCCGTCGGCGGCTAACGCCCCGAGCCCCTCATCCTCACCTTCTCCCCGCATGCGGGGAGAAGGAAGGCGGCGAAGGCCGTGCGAGCCACGGTCAGCGAAAGCTCACGAGGCGCGCGGCGTCTCGTCGTAGGATTTCTCTTCCACGATCAATGAGCCGCAGGCGAGGTTGATGCACTTCTTCAGCGCCGCGCGATGGTCGTTGCGCTGATAGACGCTGCGCGCCAGCGCGATGAACTCATCGCCGAAATCGCCCCGCTTCTCGCAATTGCGAATATCGTCCTCGATATTCCACAGCGCGAGATTGGTCTCCTCCAGCTCGCGCGCCAGCGCGTCCAGCGCGCCGCCGACGAAGCCGCGCTCGTCGCGCAGTCCCTTCAGCAAGGCCAGCTCGCGCGCCACATTGGCGAGCTTTTCGGCGTCGGCGATCTTGCGCGCCTTTATCTCGAGAATCGTGATGCGGTCGATGAGATCGCCCACCGAGCCGGGAATGAGAATGGCGTCCGCCTCGGCCGGCCGCGCATGCGGCGCCGCGAGCGCTTCCAGCTCACGCGCCATGCGCGCGAAGACGTCGCTCCAATCGCCGCGCTTCTCCTGACGGAACAGGCGCGCGCTGTGATACCAGGGACTGTCCTCGCGCTCCAATTGCCAGCGCCATTCCGGCGCATGCTTGATCGCGATCCACACCGGCTTGCCGAGCGCCCCGGCGAGATGGGCGATGGATGTGTCGATCGTCACGACGAGATCGAGATTTTCGATGACCGCCGCCGTATCGACGAAAGCATCCGCGCCGGCGTCGAAATCCGCGCCGAAGGACATGACGCGCATGGGTGCGCCGCGCAATTGATCGGCGCCGAAATTCTTCTGCAGGCTATAGAGCCGCACGCCCGCAATGGCGCCGAGCGGCGCGAAGGCCGCGAGCGGCGCGGCGCGCGCATGGTCGGAGCGCGAATGCGCGCTGCCCTGCCAGGCGATTCCGACCTTCAGCCCTTCGCCGGCGAGACGCTCGCGCCACAAAGCGGCGCGTTCCGGCTCCGCATGAAGATAGGATTCGCCCGGTATCGTCTCCGCGCGCGTGCCGAAGGCGCGCGGCAGGCTGCACAGAGTGACGCAATAATCATAGGCCGCATCCTGCGCCGGAGCGGCGATGATCTCGACATTCTCGCCGAGGCCGCGCATCAGGCGCAGCAGCGCGGGGCGGCAATGATAGGTGACCTTGGCGCCCGCCTTCGCCAGCAAAGGCGCATAGCGGATGAATTGCAGCGCGTCGCCGAGGCCCGCCTCGTCGAGAATGAGGAGCGACTTGCCGGCCAGCGGCTCGCCGCGCCATTCCGGCCAACGATAGGCGACCTCGGTCTTGGGGCGATCGTCCAGCACCCAGCGATGCTCGAACAGCTCTAGGCCTTGCTCGAACTCGCCGCGCAGCAGCAGCAGAGTGCCCTTATTGGCTTTCGTCTCCGCATGGCGCGGATCGATCGCGAGCGCATGGTCGAATTGCGCGCGCGCCTCGTCGAAGCGGCCGAGCTCCTTCAGCACGATGCCGCGGCCGCAATGCACGTCCGGCTCATCATCGGCGAGGCGCAGCGCCTCGTCGAAGGAGGCGAGGGCGTCGTCGAGATCGGAGCGGCGCATCTCGACCATGCCGCGACAGCGCCAGGCGAGCGCGAAGGTCGGATCGGCGGCGATGGCGGCGAGCGCGCAAGACTGCGCCTCCTCGAGCCTGCCGAGCTCGAACAGGCACATGCCGCGATTGGTCAGCAGCTTCGGGTCCTGCGGCGCGCGCGCGAGCGCTTCGTCGAATATTGCGAGCGCGGCGGCGTAGCGCTTGGTTTCGTGCAGCGCATTGGCCTTGGTCAGCAGTGCCGGAACATGGCCGGGCGAAAGGCTCAGCACAGTGTCGCAGAAAGAGGCGGCGTCCTCGTAGAGGCGCAGGGCGACGAGCGCCGCGAGCGCGCCATCGGCGGCGTCGAGACAGGAGGGATCGAGCGCGAAGGCGCGCGCGAAGCAATCGAGCGCTTCCTCATGCCGCGCGAGACGCGCGAGCGAGACGGCCTTGTTGCGCAGCGGCACGGGATCGGCGGGGAGAAGCGCGACGGCGCGATCGTAATCTTCGATCGCGCGCGCATCCTCGCCGATCGCATGCAGCGAGAGGCCGCGATTGGCGAAGCCCTGCGCATGGTCGGGCGCGCGCGCCAGCAATTGCCCATAGGCCTCGACGGCCTCGGCGCTGCGTCCGGCCATTTGCAGAGCGACGCCGTAATTCAGCCATCCCTCGACATTGCCGGGATCGAGCCGCAGCGATCGCGCGTGGTCGGTTACGGCCGCCTCCGGCCGTCCGGATTTTTGCAACGCCACCGCGCGGCCGTAGAGCGCTTGCGCATGATCGGGATCGATGGCGATCGCTTTGCCGAAATGATCGATCGCCGCTTCGTCCTGTCCGAGCGAGACGCGGACGAGGCCGGCGAGATAGCTCGCGAACGCATGTCGGTCGACGAGCGCGCGGGATGCGTCGATTTTACGCAATGCGGTCGCGAGATCGTCCGCTCGCAGGCTCGCCATGAGATCGGCGAGCAATTCGCTCGCATCGGCGGGCTGCGGCGCGGCGGCCACATGTCGTTTCTGCTGTTTCGATTTCAACGAGCTAGCCTCGACGCAGAGGGACGAAGATTTCGACTAGCGAGGCGAGCTTGTCTCGAACTGACGTCCAATATTTTACTGATGTGATAATGTTTCAGCGCCGCAGGACTGTGCGATGCAATGACGAATTGTGACGTGTTAGTAATGCCGAAACTTCCCATATCGCTTAATCCATCATCACGGGAATGCGCGAATTTGATTCGCGGAGGCAGCGCGCCCGATGGTTAACGAATTGCGGGAGCAAAAGATGGCCGAGTCTTCGAAGAGCAGCTCGTCTCTGGACGACAGTTTGGCGTTCATGGAGATGAACGAGGCGGCCCGCGGCGCCTTGCGCCAAGTCAAGCCTGTCATCTCGAAGGCCCTCGGCCCGGCTCTCGACGCTTTTTACGAGAAGGTTCGCGGCGACGTGAAGCTGCGCGGCTTCTTCTCCGACGAGCGCCATATGGCGGCGGCGAAATCCGCGCAGATGCGCCATTGGGCGCAGATCACCGAGGCCGAGTTCGGCGCGGAATATGTGCGCATGGTGACGGCCGTCGGCCAGGCGCACGCCCGCATCGGCTTGGAGCCGAGCTTCTATATTTCCGCCTATGCCCTCATCACCGAGCGTCTGATCCAAGCCATTGTCGAGGACAATCTCTCGGGCTCCATGCTCGCCGGCAAGACGCGCGTCGATCGCACCTCCCGCGGCGTCGCAGCGCTTGTCAAGGCGGTGTTCCTCGACATGAATCTCTCCGTGTCGGTCTATCTCGACGTGCTGCGCGAAGAGCGCCGCACCGCCGAGGCGCAGCGCGCGGAGGCCGAGGCGCATCAGCGCCATGCGATCGACGTGATGGCCCATGCGCTCGAGGAGCTCGCCCGCGGCGATCTGCAGCGGCGCGTCGTCGACAAGCTCGATGGCGGCTTCGACAAGATCAAGGAAGACTTCAACAATGCGGCCGCCAAGCTCGCCACGGCCTTCGCCGATGTGGGCGATTCTGCGAGCGCCATCCGTTCATCGAGCGTCGAGATCGCCAAAGCCTCCGACAATCTCGCGCGCCGCACCGAGGCGCAGGCCGCCAATCTCGAGGAGACGGCCGCCGCGCTCGAGGAGATCACCGCGACGGTGAACAAGACCGCCGACAGCACGCGCCATGCGAGCGAGGTCTTCGAGGTGACGCGCTCCGACGCCGAGAAGGGCGGCGCCATCGTGCGCGACGCCGTGGAGGCGATGCGGCGCATCGAGAATTCGACGCGCGATATCGGCAAGATCATCGGCGTCATCGACGAGATCGCCTTCCAGACCAATCTTCTGGCGCTCAACGCCGGCGTCGAGGCGGCGCGCGCCGGCGAGGCGGGACGCGGCTTCGCCGTCGTCGCCTCGGAAGTGCGCGCGCTGGCGCAGCGCTCGGCGGAGGCGGCCAAGGAGATCAAGGCGCTGATCGCCGCCTCGACCTCGCAGGTCGAGAATGGCGTGGTGCTGGTGACGGAGACCGGCGCGGCGCTGGAGCGCATCGTCTCGCAGGTCGGCGAGGTGAGCCGCGTGGTGACGGACATCGCCGCAGGCTCGCGCGAGCAGGCGACCGGCCTCACCGAGGTCAATCGCGCGGTCGGCCAGCTCGACAGCATGACGCAGCAGAACGCCACAATGGTCGAGGAGACGACGGCGGCGAGCCACAGCCTCAGCCATGAGGCGGAAGAGCTCTCGAGCCTCATCTCCGTTTTCCGCATCGAGCGCGGCGAGAGCGCGCGTCCGGCGGCCGTTCCGCGCGCGAGCGAGCGGCGCGTCGAGGCGGCGCCGGCGAGGCGGCGCGTCGCTTCGGCCGGCGGTCGCGGCGCCTCGGCTCCGTCCGCGGATGAGAGCTGGGAAGAGTTCTGATCGTTCGAATGCGAACGAAATATAGGTCGCTTCTTTCACAATATGCGCCAGATGATTGATCTGGCGCATATTTTTTCGCGCTTCCGGCATAATAGAGCAAAGAGCGCGCTAAGTAGTTTCCACAGGAAGCCTGTCGGCCGCGCCTGCCTTACAAGCCACCGAATCCCTAAGCGAGGCGCGAACTCTCGCCTCTAAAGCGCGTCGCCGACGGCTCGAACGCGACGTCCGCAAAAAGCGCGGTCCGCGGCTGCGGTGTCGCGCGAACACCTTCCCGGTTCGGGCGTCCAACGACGCTCGCGTCTCGGAAGGGGGAGAGGAAGTCGGTGGACGAACTGGGCGATCAGCTTCAGGATATCGAGGATCTGCGGCGGCTTCTTCTCGAGGCCGGGCAGAGCCGCGAGCGTCTCGGAGCGCGAACGGCGCCGGCTGCGTCCCCATCGTCGAGCGAGGGCGCCGAGCATTTCTGCCGTCGTCTGCTTGAGCAGATGCGCGAAGGCTCGATCGAGCTTTCGCCCGAGGGCGTGATCCTGCATTGCAATCGCCAGTTTCGCGAGATGATCGGCCGCCCGGCGGCGCAGCTCATCGGCGACAACATGCTCGATCATATCGCGCCGGATCAGGCCGAGCGCTTCGCCGCTTTCTTCGCGGCGCCGGAGGCGGCGAGCCGCGAGTTCGAGATTCGCCGCGCCGACGGCTCGCTGCTGTCGGCGAGCGTCGAGCTGGGCGCGCCGGCCGAGGATGCGCGGCCGCGCCTCGCCATCGTCACAGATCTCACCCAGACGAAATGGATGGAGCGCTCCTTCGCCGCCAATGAGGCGTTGCGCGAGCGCGAGAAATGGTCGCGGCTCGCCGTGGCCGCTGGCGGCGTCGGCACTTTCGACGTCGATCTCGTCACCGGGACGAGCCGCTTCTCCGTCACCATGCATGAGATTCTGGGATTGGCGCCGGATCAGACGCTCTGCTTCGCCGAGGCGGGGGCCATGCTGCTGGAGGCCGACAAGAGCGATTTCGAGCGCAAGTTTCTCGAGGCCTGCGCGGGCGCCAAGAATGGCGAGTGGAGCCATGAGATGCGCATCAGGCGCATGGACGGCGCCTTGCGCTGGATCGCCCTCGCCGGACAATTCGAGTTCCGCCGCACCGCGCGCGGCGTCGTCGCGACGCGCGCGATCGGCGCCGCCATCGATGTGACCGACCGCCGCGAGATCGAGGATTCTCTGCGGCGCAGCAATGAGCGCCTGCGTCTCGCGCTCGCCGCCGGCGCGATCGGCAGCTGGGAATACGACATCGCAGCGGACGTCACCGAGGCCGATCAGAAATATCGCGAGATCTATGGCTTTCCCGCCGATCAGCCGCTCTCGCCGGAGGTGGTCTTCGCCATCGTGCATGAGGATGATGTCGCGTCGGTGCGCCAATCGATGCGCTCGGCGGTCGATCCGCACGGCGAGGGGCGCTATCAGGCAGAGTTCCGCATCCACAGAAAGAGCGACGGCGCTCTGCGCTGGATCGCATGTCGCGCCCAGGCCTTGGTGGAGAACGGCCGCGCCGTGCGGCTCATCGGCGTCGTCAGCGACATCACCGAGAAAAAGGCGATCGAGTCCGAATTGCGCGAGAAGGCGCGGCTCGCCGATCAGCTCGCCGGCATCGCCGCCTCCGTGCCGGGCCTCATCGCCTCTTATCGGCTCGGCCCCGACGGCAGGGCCTCGATGCCTTATACCTCGCCCAATGTGGAAGACATTTACGGCATGGACGCCGAGACATTGCGGCAGGGCGTCGACGGCAAGTTCGCGCGCGTCCATGCCGACGATCTGCCGCGCGTGCTCGCCAGCATCGCCGAATCGGCGCGCTCGATGAGCGTATGGCGCGAGAGCTATCGCTATAATCATCCGCGCAAGGGCTGGATATGGGTGGATGCGCAATCGAAGCCGACGCGCGAGCCCGATGGCGCGACTCTGTGGCACGGCTATCTGCAGGACGTCACCGAGCGCAAGCGCATAGAGCAGGCGCTGGTGGACAAGGAGGCGCGCCTCTACGCCACGGTGGAGGGGGCGCATGACGCCATCCTCACCGTCGATGAGAAAGGCGCGATCCAATCGCTCAACTGCGCCGCCGTGCGCATGTTCGGCTATGCGAAGGCGGAGGCGATCGGCGCGCATGTCGAGACTCTGGTGCCGGTGCGCCTCTTCGGCGGCCGCAAGGCCGGCGCCGGCGCCTGCTTCATGGAAGAGCGGGAGTCGCTCGGCAATGTCGTGGAGACGCAGGGTCGTCGCAAGGACGGCGGGCTCTTTCCCGTCGATCTCGCGGTCAGCGAAGCCTCCTATCATGGCCGCCGGCTCTATATCGCCTTCATCCGCGACCTCACCGAGCGGAGCAAGATCGAGGCGCGCATGCAGAAGCTGCACGCCGAGCGGCTGGACGCGGTGGGCGAGCTCGCGGCCGGCCTCGCGCATGAGCTCAATCAGCCGCTCTCTGCCACGGCCATCTATCTGAAGGCGGCGCGCCGCCTGCTGCAAATGCCGGTCGAGCAGCGCCCCGCCAATGTGGAGGACGCGCTCGACAACGCCGCGACGCAGATCGTGCGCGCCGGCCAGATCATCGCGCATCTGCGCGAGTTCATCTCGCGCGGCGAGCCGGACAAGACATTGCAGAATTTGCACGACATCCTCGACGAGGCGCAAGAGCTCGTCATCGTCGAAGCCAAGCAGTCGGGCATAAATGTCGTCTTTCGCCTCGACGCCGCCGACGATCGCATTCTCGCCGATCGCGTGCAGATCAAGCAGGTGCTGGTCAATCTCATGCGCAATGCGCGCGACGCGATGAGCGCTTCGCGCACGCGTCGGATGACGATCTCGACCGCGCTCTGCGGCCGATCGATGGTGCGGGTGGATGTGGCCGACACGGGCGCGGGGCTCTCCGCGGAAGCGCGCGCGAGCCTCTTCGAGCCCTTCGCGACGACCAAGCCGAACGGGCTCGGAGTCGGCCTCACCATCGCGCGCTCCATCGTCGAGGCGCATTACGGAAAAATCTGGGCCGGTCCCAATAGCGACGGCGGCGCGACATTCAGCTTCACGCTGCCGCTGGCCGCGATGGAGGAGGAAGAGTGAGCGAGCCGACCGTGCATGTCATCGACGACGACGCCGCCGTCCGCGACGCGCTGCGCTTGCTGTTGCGGACCGAAGGCCATGAGGTGACGACGCATGGATCGGCCGTCGATTTTCTCGCCGGAGTCGATCGCGCCGCCACAGGCTGCATCGTCACCGACGTGCGCATGCCGGAGATGACCGGCATAGAGCTGCTGCTGAAGGTGAAGAACATGGGGCTGTCGCTGCCGGTGGTGGTGATCTCCGCCCATGCCGATGTGCCGCTCGCCGTGCAGGCGATGAAGGAAGGCGCGCTCGATCTTCTGGAAAAGCCCTTCACCGATGAATCGCTCCTCTCCGCCGTGCGCCAGGCGCTCGCCTATGACAGCGGCAAGCGTGCGCGTGATTTGCAGGCGCAGGAGATTCAGCGCCGGCTCACCACGCTGACGAGCCGCGAGAACGAGGTGCTGGCCGCTCTGCTGCGGGGCCAGCCCAATAAGATCATCGCCCATGAGCTCGGCATAAGCGTGCGCACGGTGGAGGTGCATCGCGCCAATGTGATGGCCAAGATGCAGGCCGGCAGCCTGCCGGAGCTGGTGCGCATGTCGCTGGTGCAGGCGCCGCGGGCCGAGCGCGAGGCTGAGGGCCAGAGCGAGGCGAGGGACGAGGCGAGGGGCGATGGATGATGCGGCGAGGCGCAGGCTCTGCTATCCTTCACGTATAGGTAGAAAATTACGAGATTTCACGCAGGCCTCGAAAGACCGGCGACGGCGCCGGACGGCCAAGGCCGCATTTTGGAACGGATCCGACTGTGTTTCGATCGCCGATCCTCGACCCGCGACCAAGGGCCATATTGGTTTGCATCGCCGAGAGGCGCCGTCCGCGCGAGCCGCGGCCGACGCGAAAGCCTGGCGCTCTCGAAACGGCTGGCGCGAGACTGCTGCGACGATGGGAGGCGGCCGGCCTGCCGACCGTCTTCGTCGAGCGCGATCTCGCTCTGGAGCGGGCGGATTCCGTCGGCGCGGCGGCTGGCGAGCCGTCGCTGCTGCGCGCCGAGGCGCCCTCGCTGCTGCGCGACGCCGGCTTCCTGCGGCTGTTCGAGGGCCTCGGCGGCCCGCTGCTGATTCTGCTCGGCGATGCGCTCGGCGATCTCGCTCTGGAGACCGCGATCGACGGATTTCTCGCCGGCCATCCGATCATAGTGGTGAAGGACGCCTCGCCCTCTCCGCTCGACGGAGAGGAGGAGAGCGCCGCGGCGCTGCCGCTCCTCTCCTGCTTCGCGCGGCTGATGGGGGCGGAGGAGCTGGCGCGGGAGTGGACCGGCGTCGACTGATCCCCCGCCATGGCGCAAGCGCGAGCTTGTTTCGGCGCGCGCCTTGGGCCAGTCTCCCGCCGCGGCGCAACAGGGCGAGGCAGGGGAGAAAAGCATGGACATCAAGGAGCGGCTCCGGGACATTCTAGAGCGCGCCAAGCGCATCATATCGTCGCCCAAGACGGAGTGGGCGGCGATCGAGGCGGAGCAGACGACCGCTCTCGATCTCTATCGCAATTACATCCTCTATCTCGCGGCGGTGCCGGCCATCGCCAATTTCCTCGGCGGCTGGCTGTTCGGCTTTTCGCGCGGCTCCAATATCGTGCACTACTCCTTCTTCACCGGCCTCATCCGCGCGGCGCTGCAATATGGGCTCGGCCTGCTGCTGCTCTATGGCGTGGCTCTGGTGATCTCGATGCTGGCGCCCAGCTTCGAGGGCAAGCGCGACGATCTGCGCGCGCTGAAGCTCATCGCCTATTCCTACACGCCCATCTGGCTCGCCGAGATATTCGGCCTCATTCCGGGCCTGCGCTGGCTCGACGTGCTCGGCGTCTTCGCGGTCTATCTCTTCTATGTCGGCGTCTCGCGAATGATGCGCAGCAAGGAGGAATATTCGGACGTCTACACAGCGGCGGCCCTGGTGCTCGGCATAGCGACGTCCTTTCTGCACGGCATGATCGTTCATATGCTGGTGCCGACGCCGACCGTGTGAGGCGGGGCGTCTCGCTCCCTCTGAAGTCATTCCGGTTCCGATCGAACCGGCATGACTCTCATCTCTTTGCTCGGTCGTGTTTTCGTCACGCGAATCTTTTCCCTACTTCTCGAAAACATTCTCATCCGCGACGGATCGAGGATAGGATTATCGTCCGTCCACGCCGAAGCGCCCGGCGCCTCGCGGCGGCGGGGAAGGAGGGGCGGTTCGGGACGCTCCGACCCCTTTCGGCCGCAGCGCGAGGAAATATGCGTGGTTTCGGAGCGTCCCGAAACGCGGCTTCGCCTTCTCGTCGACGTCCCGAGGCGTTTTCGGATCCGCGAATCCTGGGTTTTCACATTCAGGACCCGATCGCTTCCAAATGCCTGGGCTCACGGAACGGCTCTCGCCCTCCCTATGGACGGGAGAGAAACGCCGGTCCGGCGACGCGCCGCCTGTCCAGGGACGGGGGTCGCCGTCCCGGATGGAGCCGGCCCCCGCCCGCGTTCCACGACCCGAGGAACGCGCCCTTTCGTCGACGGGAGCGAGGGGAGGATAGGAATATTTTCAGGATGCGTCAAGGGCCGACATAGAGGCGATTCGGCTCTCGAGCGGAGGTGCGCAATCCTCCCGCAAAGCGGGGTCGGACGAGGGTCAGACGGCGAAGGGAAGAGCTGCGACCCATTAGCGGACATCCCGCGGATACGCATCGGATTTTGAAAGCTCAGCAACATCGGGCTATTGTTGAGGGGTTCCGCTGATCCTTTGCGGCGGTGCGACGAGCCCATCGCGGGGAACGATCGTGTTGAAAGCTACCGAAGAAGAGATTGAAAATGTCCGGGAATACTTTGAATGGCAGGCGCCCGACCTCGAAGTGACCTTCATGCAGAAGGTCTACTCGGAGGCCGTCCTGAACACCCGCCACGACGTATGGGACATTCACACAAACAAGGATCGCTGGTGGGTCATCACGGGTGGCACAAACCTCTACTCTCAGGAGCAGTTCCCGAATATGGACCTTGCTCTGACCTTCCATATTGGCCTGATCCTCCGCATCCCGCGTACGGAAGAACAACAAGAAGACGATCTACGCATCCTTCCGTTCGGTCCCATCTTCGAGAAGATGGAAGAAGCCGGGACTGCCGTGACACAGGCGCATAACCTTGCGGGCTATCAGGCCGTCGGCGTCCGCTGCCGCGAGGTGCTACTCGAACTGATCGGCGTCGCGCAGGACGCAGCAATGTGGACCGACACACCCCCTCAGCGTGCGAACTTCCGCGCGTGGACGGAGATTATCTGTAACAATCTTTTGGCGGGCGACACCAACAAAGAGCGTCGCGGGGCCCTCAAGGGTGCGCTTGAGTCCGCATGGACGTTTTCCAACTGGCTGACGCACTCTAAGTCGGCCACCTGGATTGACGCCGACATGGCGCACGCGTTGACCCAGCATGCCAGCGGGATGGCAGCCTCATTGATTCTCCGCGAATTGCGCGGTGTGCCTGAGGAATGCCCGAAATGCGGATCGCCGCATCTCGAACCCGAACAAGGCGAAAATACCGCAGCGCCCGGCGTACTTTGGGAACGACCGCGCTGCGACGACTGCGGATGGACCGGCAGGCTCGTTCCAATCCTCGACCTTGAGAATGATCAGTCGATCATCACCCGCGAAGGCGAAAATTCTGACGAGCACGGCATCATGACAGTGCCCCTGCGCACGATCCTTAAGCCGGGCGATCCGCCGATCGAGCCGCTGAAGCAAACAGAGACCGGGCCACCGGAGCCAGTCGTCTATTTTGCCTACGGGTCTAATATGTCGACCGCCCGACTGTCTAAGCGCATGCCTAGTTGCAAGCCGCTCGGTACTGCTGCCTTGCCGGGTCATGTGCTTCGCTTCCATAAGCGCAGCATAGACAAGTCCGGGAAGTGCAACGCATTTGCCAGCGGCGACGAAAATTGCGTGATCGGAGTCCTATTTAGCTTCGACCCCGCCGAGCGTGCCAAGCTAGATGAGGCCGAGGGCGTCGGCAGCGGCTACGAGCACGCGATGGTCACGGTCATCAATGACAAAGGTCGCAGGCGGAAGGTCCTTACCTATCTGGCCGCCCTCGACTACATCGACGACAGCCTCAAACCCTATGGCTGGTACAAGGACTTTGTCCTTGCAGGTGGCAGGGAACACGGCCTGCCACCTGAATATATCGCGGAATACATCCAGTCTGTTGAGACGATCGAAGATCCCAACAAGTCAAGGGACGAGAAGCGGCGAGTCACGCTCGGAAGTCCCGGGCGCTGAGGCAACGGTGTCGGTGCGAGATGTCGGGAAGACTGCGGACCCGATGTCCCCTTCTAGCGAAATCTCCCCGTTCGTGAACGGGAAAGAGTGAACGGGAACGTCCTCCGATCGGGCGACGACCGACGCCCGATCGGCTAGAATGCGTCATGGCGATCAAAATCTACATCGACGGCGACGCGTGCCCCGTGAAGGATGAGACGTATAAGGTCGCCTCTCGCTATGGGTTGCAGACTTTCGTCGTCTCCAACAGCTTTATGCAAATTCCGCGATCGCCGATGATCTCGCGGATCATCGTCGAGGCCGGAGCCGACGCGGCCGATAATTGGATCGCCGAGCAGGTCGCCGCCGGAGATGTGGTCGTCACCGCCGATATTCCTTTGGCCGCACGTGTATTGGCGAAGGACGCGCACGCCATCGCGCCCTATGGCCGCGCCTTCACCAAGGATTCGATCGGTCTGGCGCTCGCGCAGCGCTCGCTCATGGAGCATATACGCTCGACGGGCGAGGTCACTGGCGGGCCGCCGCCGTTCTCCTCGGCCGCCCGGTCGCAGTTCCTTCAGGCCTTGGACCAGGCCATCGCCAGAGAGAGAAGACGGCGGCGATAGGCCGGCGTCCCCGCCCCATTTCACCGAATCGCGCCCCTCCTATAGATTGCCGGGCTCCATTCACCGCCGGCTCCCTTCATGCGCGTTCGCCGTCTCGATCCCATTCTCGTCGATCGCATCGCCGCCGGCGAGGTGATCGAGCGGCCGGCTTCCGCCGTCAAGGAGCTGGTCGAGAATGCGCTCGACGCCGGCGCCTCGCGCATCGACGTCGCCATAGAGGCGGGCGGGCGGCGGCTCATTCGCGTGATCGACGATGGATGCGGCATGAGCGCCGAGGATTTGGCGCTCGCCGTCGAGCGTCACGCCACGTCGAAAATCCCCGATGGCGATCTGACCGCCATAGCGACGCTCGGCTTTCGCGGCGAGGCGCTGCCCTCCATCGCCGCCGTCGCGGATCTGACGATCGACGCGCGCGCCGCCGGCGCCGAGGTCGGCGCGCAGATAAGGGTGGAAGCGGGGGAGAAGCGCGGGCTCAAGGCCAGCAATTGGCCCAAGGGCGCACGGGTGGAGGCGCGCGATCTCTTCGCGGCGACGCCGGCGCGGCTCAAATTTTTGAAAACCGAGCGGGCGGAGACGGCGGCCGTCGCCGATGTGGTCAAACGGCTGGCCATGGCCAATCCGGCCGTGCGCTTCTCCTTCGCGGCGGATATGGGCGCTTCCTTCGATTATCCCGCCTGCGGCGCCTCCGAGGAGGGGCGGGCGCGGCGCATCGCCCAGGCGCTGGGGACGGAATTCGCCGATAATGCGATCGCGCTGCATGCGGAGCGCGAGGCGTTCCGCCTCGAGGGGCTCGCCGGCCTGCCGACCTTTCATCGCGCCAATGCGCTGATGCAATATGTCTATGTGAACGGCCGCCCGGTGCGCGACAAGCTGTTCTCTGGCGCGATTCGGGCCGCCTATCTCGATTTTCTCTCGCATGACCGCCATCCGGCGCTGGCGCTGTTTCTCGAATGCGATCCGCGCGTCGTCGATGTGAATGTGCATCCGGCCAAGGCGGAGGTGCGCTTTTCCGATCCCGGCCGCGCGCGCGGCCTGGTGGTGGGCGCGCTGAAGGAGGCGCTGGCCTCGGCGCTCCATCGCAGCGCCGACACGCCGGCCCGCGCCGCGCTGGATGTGCTCGCCGAGCGGGCCAGAACGCCCGGGCGGGAATGGTCGGCCGCTTCCGGCGCGGGCTTCTCTTCCTTCGGCGGGCCGCCGCGCAGCCGGCCGCTCGACTGGAATTTGCGCAGCTCGCCCAGCGCCCCGGCCGGCTTTGCGGAGCCGCCGCAAGCGGCTTTCGATGTGGGGCCGCCTTCGGCCGACGCGCGGCCCGCCGCCGCGCCGCCCGCGGCCGCCGCTGTGGAGAACCCGCTCGGCGCGGCGCGGGCGCAGCTGCACGAGACCTATATCGTCGCGCAGACCAAGGACGGGCTCGTCATCGTCGATCAGCACGCCGCCCATGAGCGGCTCGTCTATGAGAAATTGAAGGCGCAGCGCGAGGCGGAGGGCGTCGCCCGCCAGCTGCTGCTGGTTCCGCGCGTCGTCGAGCTGGATGCGACGCGGCTCGACGCGCTGCTGTCGGCGCAGGAGGAGCTTTCCGCCCTCGGCCTGGCGCTGGAGCCTTTCGGCCCGGGCGCCGCGCTGGTGCGGGAGACGCCGGCGGCGCTCGGCGACATAGATGTCGGAAGGCTCATCGAGGATATCGCCGATCTCCTCGCCGAGGAGGGCGACGCGCGTGGGTTGACGCGGCGGCTCGATGCGCTTTTGGCGCGCGTCGCCTGTCACCATTCGGTGCGCGCCGGCCGCCGGCTTACGGCCGAGGAGATGAATGCGCTGCTGCGCGAGATGGAGAAAACGCCGGGCGCCGGCCAGTGCAATCACGGCCGGCCGACCTATGTGGAGTTGAAGCTCGCCGACATAGAAAAGCTGTTCGGCCGCGGCTGATCGGCGCGGGACGCGGAAAAACCCTTAAGTCCGGGCGCGGCCGAGCGCTTTGATTTCAAGTCGGCGACGTGGCATTGTCGCGGCGCGACATTCGGCGCCCCGAAGGGAAATGACAGCGCCCGAGCCAGAGCGAAGGAACGCCGCGTCTTGATCGAACAAGCGATGTTTTTCGCGCTCGGGTTCCTCGCGGCCGGGCTGTTCACATTGATGTTCCTGCCCGCCTTCTGGCGGCGGGCCATGCGTCTGTCGCTGCGCCGGCTGAATATGCTGACGCCCCTCTCGATCGAGAAAATGGTGGCGGAGCGCGATCTGCTGCGCGGCGAGCTGGCCGTGCGCTATCGCCGGCTCGAGCAGCAGATGGCGACGGTCCGATCGACCAGGGCGCAGGATATGGTCGAGATCGGCCGCAACGCCGCGCGCGTCGCGCAGCTCGACGGCGAGCTGACGCAGGCTCTCGCGCGCGGCGATGAGTTCGAGCGCAAGTTCAACGAGACCAGCGGCTTCCTCGAGGAGCGCACAGCGCTGCTGCAATCGACGGAAACCGCGCTGCACGACATGACCGATCGCGTCGAGACGTTGATCTACAATCTGCGCAATGTGGAGATGGACAAGGAGCAGCTCGCCCGCCTCAGCGAGGAGAGCCGCGCCGAGGTCGTGACCCATGAGTCGAGCATCGCCAGCCTGCATGTGCAGAACGCCGAGCTGCGCCAGCGGCTGGATGCGCTGCAGATGGAATTCGCAACCGCCTCCGCCGTGGCGGAGCGTCTGTCCGCCGTCGACGGCGTGCTGGCGCGCACGACGCGCGAGCTCGACGCCGCCGTGCTGGAGACTGCCGATCTGAAGAAGGATCTCGACGAGACCCGCGCGCGGTTGGCGGCGTCGGAGCACAGCTCCGCGGCCGAGATCGCGCATCTCGAGGCGGCTCTGCGCGTCGCCCGCGCGGAGGAGCGCGACCACGCCGATCGGCTGGAGACGGCGCGTTCCGACAATGCGCTGCTGCAAGGGACGATGGACGCGCTGCGCAAGGAGCATGCGAGCCTGCGCGAGACGATGGCGGCGGCCCCGGCCGCAGCGCCCGCCGAGGCGGCGGCGACGGGCGACCGCGAGGTGCTGGTGCTGCGGCAGGCGATCGTCGATCTCGGCGCCAGAATGGCGGAGATCGCCGCCGCCACGGCCGCCGATCCCGGCGAAGCGGCCCAGTCGAAGCGGGCCTGAAGCGAGCACGAGCGGAGCTTTAGCCCCGCCCGGCGTTCTTCCGAGCCTTCAGAGTGATTCCGGTTCATATTGAACCGGAATCACTTTCGATCTCCTTGTTCTGTCGTGTTTTCTTCACGCGAACCGGTTCCCACTTCGCTCGAAAACACTCTAGTGCTGCTGGGGCGGCAGCTTGCCTTCCGGCGTCGCCTTGTCGACGACCTTGGGCAGATACTCGGCTAGCGCCGCCGAGACCTTGTCCATCGGAATGCCGAATTTATTGCCGAGCTCCTTCACCCGATCGGAGCCCAGCGTCTGCTGCACCTGCTCGGCGGAGATGGGCATGTTCGGGCCGGTGCCGACCCAGGACTTGACCTTCTCGCCGTAGCCGCTCTTCTCGAAGTCTTGGAGCACGTTCTGCAAGCCGCCGCGCTTCTCGATATAGCCATTGATCAGGGAAGCGAGCTCGACGCCGATCGCGCCGCCGATGATTCCGTCCAGCAGACCCATTGTTCGTCCTCCTTGGCAGAAGCTGGGGCGCCATGATCCCGAGGGGCCATAGCGACGCTGCTCACTTAGGGCGCGGCGTGGCCGCGTCGATGCGGCGCGCCGCCGCGAAGGGGCGGGGAAGCGGCGGCGGGCGACGAATTGACGTCGAGCCCCCGGCTCGGCTAGGGTTTCTCCTTATCTTCCGAGACTTGCATTTCAGGGAAGGGGCGAGGGTGGAAAGCAAGCCGAAAGTCTTGTTTCCGCTGGACCCCGAGGACTGGCACGGCCATGCGTCGGAAACGCTCTGGGCCGAGCCGGTGGAAGGAAGCGGCTGGACGCGGTTCCGGCTGCTGAACTCCCCTTATTTCGTGACCGGGGTGTCGTTCCGCGACATTGTGATCGCCGTCCCCAGGGCCGACGGCCATGTCTTCGACTTCAAGGGCTTGGTGCGGAGCGGCGGCCATTCGACCTATATGCTGCTGATCGACGGCGAGGAGGTTCTGGCCGGCTCCGACTGGCGGCTGCTCAAGGCGATGGGCTGCTCCTATGAGAGCATGCATATCGACCTCAACGTCGGGCGCAAGCTGCTGCTGAGCGTCGATATTCCAGACAAGGTCGATATCGCCGAGGCGCATGCGATCATCGCGGAGGGCGAGTCGAAAGGCTTCTGGCTCTATCAGATCGGCTCCTCCACTTTCGAAAGGGAGACGCCGCTGCTCTCGTGAGCGGCGCCTGTGACGGCGAAAGCTCGAGGCCGCGTTTTCACGCTGCTTCGCCTTCCTTTATTTCCGCGCGGCGCCGGCGTATATGACGCGGCGACGCCCTGCGGGGCAGGAAAGCGGAATTTCAAGGGCCGGGACGATGGCGGGACATAGTCAGTTCAAGAACATAATGCATAAGAAGGGCAAGCAGGACGCGATCCGCTCCAAGCTCTTCTCCAAGCTCGCCCGCGAAATCACCGTCGCCGCCAAAATGGGCCTGCCCGACCCCAATATGAACGCCCGCCTGCGCGCCGCCGTGCTCGCGGCCCGCGCCGAGAATATGCCCAAGGACAATATCGAGCGCGCCATCAAAAAGGCCTCGGGCGCCGACGCGGAGAATTACGACGAGGTGCGCTATGAGGGCTATGCGCCGGGCGGCGTCGCCGTCATCATCGAGGCGCTGACCGACAATCGCAATCGCACCGCTGGCGAGATTCGCTCCTATTTCACCAAGGCGGGCGGCGCGCTGGCGGAGACCGGCGCCGTCTCCTTCATGTTCGATCGCGTCGGCCTCATCGAGTTTCCGCGCAAGGCGGCCTCTGAGGACGCGATGATGGAGGCGGCGATCGAGGCCGGGGCCGAGGATGTGGCCGTCGGCGAGGAGACGCATGACATCATCACCTCGGTCGAGGGCCTGCGCGACGTCGCCAAGGCGCTGGAGGCCAAATTCGGCGAGCCGAAAAAGGCCGCGCTGGTTTGGCGGCCGCAGAATTCCGTCGCCGTCGATGATGAGGCGGGCGAGAAAATCCTCAAGCTGATCGGCGCCCTCGAGGACAATGACGACGTGCAGAACGTCTACGCCAATTTCGAGGTGTCGGACGCTCTGGTCGCCAAGCTGTCGGGCTGAGAGGCGAGGGGGCCGACCGGCCCCACTCGCATATTTGCGTTCCTCCCCGATCGATCGAGTGGAAGCGGCGGTCAGTCCGCCTCTTCCAAATGCTCGATCGGCAGCCCGTTCACCTGCGCGATGAGCACGGGCGAGGCCTTGAAGGTCAACACCTTGCGCGAGCAGATCGGCGCCTCCACGCCGGTCTTGGGATTGCGGCCGACACGCTCGCGCTTGGCGCGAACGTTGAAGCTGCCGAAGGATCGCAGCTTGACCGATTCCCCTCGCACGAGGGCTTCGCTGATCTCCTCGAAGGTGGCGTCGAGGATCTGGCGGGCTTCGGCGCGCGACAGCGTTGGACAACAGCTGTACACGGCCTCGCGCAGGGACGCCCGCGTCAAAGTGCGCCCTGGCTCGATTTTCTTCGTCATGCTACGGATGCGGGCGCAAGCCTGCCCGCTTCGCGGCTTTTGGTTCGCGAGGCCATTATTTTTTGCTCCCCCCTCTGCCGGCGCCTTTTTTGCGGCGCGCCGATCCTGTTTTGCGGATTGTCGGCAGTCTAAACAATAATGTAGCCACACTTTGCCGAATCGCGCAAGAGCGCCTGGGATTTCCCCTGAAGGCTCCGCTGGTTAGATCGTAAACGCAGCGCCCCCGCCCGTTCAAACGGGCAGGCTCACCCTATGGCTCGCGACGGGAATCATGGCGCGGACCTTACGGATGCGGTCACGGTCGATTCGCGTCGAGACGAGGCCGACGCCTTCCGAAGCGCGGGCGACGACATGGCCCCAGGGGTCGGCGATCAACGAATTGCCATAGCTCGCGCGGGTCTCGTGTCCCGCCTTATGCGCGCCGGTCTGATTCGGGGCGCAGAAATAGGCCTGGATCTCGATCGCCCGGGCGCGGGCCAGCACCTCCCAATGATCCTTGCCGGTGACGAGGGTGAAGGCGGAAGGGAGGGCGACGATATCGGCGCCCTTGTCGGCGAGCGCCTGGAAAAGATAGGGAAAGCGCAGATCGTAGCAAATGGCGCAGCCGATGGTGAGGCCCTCGCAATCATAGGTGACGACCGCATCGCCGGGCTTGAAGGCGGCGCTCTCGCGATATTGCGCGCCGTCCGGGGCGGTGATGTCGAACATGTGAATCTTGCGGTAGCGGGCCACTTCCTTGCCGCTGCGGTCGAAGGCGACCGTGGTGTTGTGGAGGCGCTCCTCGCCGGGGACCTTCTCGAGAATGGAGCCGGCGTGGATGAAGACGCCATATTCGCGGGCGAGGGCGCTGCAGAGCGAATAGGCGGGGCCGCCGGGCAGCTCCTCGGCGGCGGCGGCCTTGTCGGCGCGATTGCCGCCGATGAAGTCGAAAACCTCCGGCAGACAGATCCAGTCCGGCCGCTCCTCGCGAACGGCCTGGTCGATGAGCGCCCGGGCGGCGGCGAGATTGGCGGCTTTGTCGCTGACCGAATTCATCTGGACCAGGGTGACTTTCATCGCTTCACGTCTCACGGGCTGGAGGGGGCGGCGCCGCCGCCATGGGAGGCGACATTCTAGACCGGCGCGGCGATCGCGAAACGCGGAAATTTTCGCTTCCCTTCCTGCATTTCTGCATTGCATTGGCGCGACGATGCTTCTAGTTTCCGCCCCGCCGACGTGCCGCCATAGCTCAGTTGGTTAGAGCACCAGATTGTGGATCTGGGGGTCCCCCGTTCAAGTCGGGGTGGCGGTACCATTCAAGCTGCTGAAAAATAGAGGCTCTTGGCTTCCGCGGGCGCAGCCGTGACGTGGCTGGCGCGGTCTCGAATCTCGCCGTTCGGCGCTGTCTCTCCGCGCGTGAATTTGTCAGTCGCTCGCAACGCGCTCTAGCTGCGTCGCGACCCTCCGCCGCCGCCTCCGATTTTACACGCGCAAATCACCGCCCCGGCCGTCCGACGCCGGGGCTCGGCGCGCCGCCGCCGCCGCCGAAGCCGCCCGGCCCAGACGGAAAGCCGTGACCGACCGGACCCGTCGGAATTGCAGGAGTCCCGTAGCCGCCCGGCGCGCCCGGAGAGTCTAGGCCGGATGGAAATTGGACGCCGACGCCAGGGGATGCGTCCGCGGGCCGGCGCGTCGGGCTCGGCGGCTCGAGGTTCTCGCGCTGCTCCTTGGCGGCGCCGCGCTTGCCGAGCGTCTCGCTCGTTCTGAGCGAGCGAATCGACCAGCCGCCCGCCGCTGTCGCATCTATGTCGACGACCGCGCGCGCCACGCCCTGGAAGGAAAGATCATGGCCGCCGCCGAGCGTCAGGCCGCTCGCGGTCTTCACTGTCGCGCCGCGCCGCTCGAGATAGGTCTCCACCAGAAAATTGCTCGGCCCGCGCGGGAGCCAGGCGTCGGCGGATGTCGAGGTCACATCCAGAGTTCCATCCGCAGCCGCGCCGCGCACCAATATGCGCTGGCCGAGCATGGCCTCCGCGACGCCGGACAAGGTCTGCGCGCCGATCGCGAGCCGGCGATCCGACGCGCGCGCGACGACGCCCACGAGCTGGGCGGCGCCGGGCTCCACTCTTTCCACGAGGCTCGCGACGATCGTCTGATCCGGCAGGCGAAGACCGCTCACCGCCACTTGCTGGCCGATGGCGAAGGCGCTCGGCTTCTCGATTCTGGCGCCACGTCCGAATTCGATTCTTTGCCCGAGAACGCGCAAGCCATGGTCGAAGACTTGCTCCACCGGCCCGACGACCTCGCGCAGAATCTGAATTTTATTCGTGGTCGATCGTCCGCCGTCGTTGAAGGCCACCAGCGAGACGACATGGCCGATGCGCAGATCGCCGACGCTCGCCGCGCGGCCGTCGATGCGCACCTCGGCGTCCGCAGGATAGGAGACGCGAAGCCCGTTGACGATGATGCTGCCGAAAGCGCGAATGGTTCCGACGACGCCGGTTCCGCCAATGCCATTGTCGCGGTCGGGTATGACGGAGATATAGCCGGTTCCGCCAATGCCATTGTCCTTGGGCTTGTCTCCGGCCGCCTGCACGCGCGTCACGGCGGAAGAGAGAAGCGAGACGAGCAGCGTCGCCAACTGCCGTCGGGTCGGATGGCGGAACGGGCTCACGAGCGCGCGCCCTTCTTTCCGCTCGCCGACTCGCCCGAAGGCCGCTCATCCTCGCGATACACATAGACGCCGAAGGTCCAGCGCCAGCGTCCCTCCTCGCCGCTGCGCTGGAGCGTCTGCGCTTCGCGATTTGCCGCGATCAGCCCTTCCATCGCCAGCTCGCGCGACAGCGCCTCGAGGCGCCGTGCGCCATCCTCCGAGAGGCCTTCATAATGAACGGCGCGCTCCATGAAGGGCGCCGGCTCCTGAATGATATTGGCGGCCGCCGCCGCTATGTGATCGTGGAGATTGCGGCCGAAATAGTAGAGCTGACGCTCGTCGCCCTTGTTGGGCGCGATCGCCGCCTCGCCGAGCACGACGCGTCCATCCGCATCGAGCGATGCGATTTTGCGATCGAGCCATTCGTCGAGCACGGCGCGCGGGCGCACGTCGCGCGTCACTTCCTCGACCAGCGATTCGAAGGTCGGACCGCGCCCTTGCGATCCCGCGCGCCGCAGCGGCGCCGGGGCGCCCTTCCTATCGGTGAAGCGCCGATCGCCGAGCCATAGCGCGACGATCTGCGACGTGCGCGAGACGCTGGCGGGAACGGTCCGCACCGGCGCGCCGGCCTCTCTGAGGCGCCGGACCTCCTTGCGGTGAATGCCGGTGAGCAGGCTGATGCGGCTGTCGGTCTGCTCTTTGTCCGGCAGAGCGAAGTCGTGAACCGCGACATTCACATAGAGCTCGCGCAGCAGATCGCAGAGCGCGGGAAATGTCGCGCCGTAGCGAATGAGCAGCCGCACGAGCGGACGCAGCAGCCGGGCGATCGGCTGTTGCAGACGCGCGGCGTCGGTAAGCCCATTGTCCTCGCTATCGGCCATGATCGAAGGTAACCCGGCGGCGCGTGGGATACAATCCCACGTGCTCTTGACAGGGTGGATTTTTGTTCGCAGAGTGCGTGGGATATTTTCCCACGCTGCGCGAAGGGCCGGCGAAGCGGGCGAATGTCACGCTTGAAACGCGCGTTCCCGACGAACTGCCGACGATGGCTCGGGTCGAGAGGCGCGAGACGACGGCGATCGTCGGAGCATTCGGGAAACTTCGAGCCATGAACATGCATGCAATGCCGGATTTTCTGAAAAACGCAGGCTCTGCGGGGCTCTCCGACGACATCGCGCGCCAGCAGGACGATGCGACGCGGATCGCGCTCTATCTCGCTGCGCAGATCCAGAAGGAGCATCTCGAGCTTCATCGCCAGCGCGTCGCCGGCGCCATCGATCCCGTCACCGCGCATTGCTATCTGAAGATCAAGGAATTCATCTGGACCGCGACGCGCCTCCTCGGCTTGGCGCATCTGCATGACGGCACGCGCAAGCGCATTCCCGCTCCGTCGCATCCGCGCAATCCGCTCGGCGGCGACGATCCGACTTGCGCCATTCTCGACTCCACATCGCCACGGCTCTTCATCGATGTGACGCCGACCTATCGACATGGCGGCAATCAGGGGATTCAGCGCGTCGTTCGCGAGATCGCCAAGCGTTCGATGCGCGGCGAAGGCGCGCTTCCCGTGGTGATCCAGAATGGACGGCTCGCGCCTTATTTCGAGCGCCGCGCGCCGCTGCCGCCGATAGAGTTTCGCAAGGGCGACAAATTCCTGATCTTGGACGCGAGCTGGCTGGTGACGGACGAATATGTTCCGATCATCGAAAAGCTGACGGCCGCCGGCGGACAGCTCGTCACTTTGGTCTATGATCTCATCCCGCTGACGCAGCCGCTCAGCGTCGCCGCGCCGATGACGGATCAATTCAAGACATGGTTCGAATCCATCGTGCTGAAGAGCGATCGCATCCTCTGCATATCGCGAAGCGTGGCCGATGACGTCGTCGCCTATATCTCGCGTGAGGGCGCGCGGACGAAGCCGGATCTGCGCGTCGGCTGGTGGCGGCTCGGCGCGGATTTCGACGAGCAGGCCGAAAAATCCGTCTCCGCCGAGGCGCGTGAGATAACAGCGGACGACACGCCCATCTTCTTGAGCGTCGGCACGCTCGAGCCCAGAAAAGCCTATCCGATCGCGCTCGAGGCCTTCGATATTCTTTGGCGCTCCAATGTCCTCGACGCGCGCTATGTCATCATCGGCCGTCCCGGCTGGCAGAGCGAGGCGCTTCAGCGCGACATAAAAGATCATCCCGAGCTCGGCCGCCGTCTCTTCTGGCTGAACGATGCGAGCGACGCCGATCTTCGACATTGCTATGAGCATGCCCGCGGCTTGATCTTTCCGTCCATGGTCGAAGGATTCGGCCTGCCGCTCGTCGAGGCCGGCCGGCGTGGTATTCCCGTCATCGCCTCGGATATTCCGGTCTTTCATGAAATCGCCGGACCCGATGTCCGCTACTTCGATCTTCTCGATCCGGTCGATCTCGCCCACGAAATTCTGCGCCTCTCGCGCGAGGCGCCGATGCGCGGCGAAGCCTCTTACCTCACATGGGACGACGCCGCGGACGCGCTGCTGGAGCTGGTGACGAGAGACGCCTATCAGGCGCGAATCGTCGGCGCGGCGAGCGCGCCCGGCTTCGCCGCGCATGGCCGATGAGCCGAGCGCTTTTTGAAACATCCTGCAAGAGGAGCTTGCATGAATCTATCGATCATCATGATGATCCAGCCGCTGGTCGAGAAAGCCGACGGCATTCTCCAGCTCTTGGCCAATGGGCTCGTCGTCGTCGATCTCGCCGGCTTTCTGCTGATTCTCGGAGCTCTCGTCTTTGAGCTTTTTTGACGTCGCCGTCCGAGCGGCGCATGCGAATACGAGACAGAAAATGCGATATTTCGATCGAAGCGCAATATTCATCGACGGCGCGAATCTTCATCTGACGGTCAGCTGTCTCGGCATAGAGCTCGACTACGCCCGGCTTCTGCGCGCGCTTCGCGGAAAGGCGTCCTCCGCCCAGGCTTTCTATTATGTGGCGTTGAGCGACACACAATCCAATGGAGCCATAAATCGGCTGACGGACTGGCTCGCCTATAATGGATATATCGTCGTCGCGAAGCCGATCGCGGAAACGGTCGATGGCTTCGGCCGCCGTCGATTCAAAGGCAGCATAGACGTCGATCTCGCCGTCGCCGCTATGGCGATGGCCGAGCATGTCGATGCGATGACATTGGTGTCGGGCAATGGCGCCTACCGATCGCTCATCGGCGCGGTCCAGCGCAAGGGCGTGCGCGTCTCCGTCGCTTCCACGATCAAGACGCATCCGCCGATCATCGCCGAGGAATTGCGACGCCAGGCGGATGATTTCATCGATATCGGCGCCATAGCGGACAAGATTCGACGCGCCTCGATCGAAACCATCGGCTGATCGAGAGGCCGAGGAGAGCGCGAGCGATCACGCTCGATCATTGCGCGGCTTTGCGTCGCCTGCCGGAAGGAAGATCGCGAGCAGTCCGATCAGCGGCAGGAAGGAGCAGATCTGATAGACGAATTCTATGCTCGTCCGATCCGCGAGCGCGCCGAGCGCCGCTGCGCCGAGGCCGCTCATGCCGAATGCGAAGCCGAAGAAGAGGCCCGAGACCGCGCCGATGCGATTGGGCGTCAGCTCCTGCGCATAGACGAGAATCGCCGGAAACGCCGAGGACAGCATGAAGCCGATCACCGCGCTGAGGCCGACCGTCGCCGGCAGGCCGACATAGGGCAGGGCGAGAGTGAAGGGCAGGACGCCGAGAATGGAGCCCCAGATCACGCGCTTGCGGCCGAGCCGATCGCCCATGGCGCCGCCGATGACCGTGCCTCCCGCCGATGTGGCGAGAAAGACGAACAGATAGATTTGCGAGTCCTGCGGCGACGTGTCGAAGCGGCTCATCAGATAGAAGACATAATAATTGCTGAGCCCGGCGAGATAGACGAATTTCGAGAACATCAGCGCGATGAGAACAGCGAGCGTGCGGCGGCGCTGCGCCGGTGAGAGCCCCACGCCGGCGCGCGTCGCCGCGCCGGACCGGTTGCGCGCATGGCCATTGTTGCGAATCCAATGTCCGAGCGGCGTCACCACGCAAATGCCGCCGAGCGCGACGAGCGCGAACCAGGCGAGGCTGCTCTGTCCGCGCGGAAGAATGAAGAAAGCCGCGAGCAATGGTCCGAGCGAGGAGCCGAAATTGCCGCCGACCTGAAACAGCGATTGCGCGAGGCCATGCGCGCCGCCCGAGGCGATGCGGGCGATGCGCGAGGATTCGGGATGGAAGATGGAGGAGCCGACGCCGAGCAGCATCGCCGCTGCGAGCAGCGCCGGATAGCTCGGCGCGAAGGCGAGGCCGAGCAGGCCGCACAGGGTCGAGCCCATGCCGACGACAAGCGAAAAAGGCTGCGGGCGGCGATCGGTGTAGAGGCCGACCAGCGGCTGCAGCAGCGAGGCGGTGATCTGATAGGCGAGGCTGAGCAGGCCGATCTGTCCGAAGTCGAGATCGAACCCGCCTTTCAGCAGCGGATAGATCGCCGGCAGCAGCGATTGCATCATATCGTTCAGAAAATGGGAGAAGCTGATCGCGCCCAGCACGGGAAATGCGGGCGCGCCGGCCTCCGGCCGATCGGCGACGGATCTGCTCAAGGGTGACGCCTTTCTCCCTCTGAGCGCGCGAGGACGCGGCTGAACGGAGGGAATTCCGACTCGGGGCTGCACGCCGTCCGAGGCGGCGATTCATAAAAGGCAAAGCCTTCGTCGTCCACCCGAAGACGCGCGCGTCGTCGCCGAGGGGAGGAAAATCGCCGCGCCGCGCGCGCGTCGTCGCTCGATTATTCTCTCCTGCTTTTGTCGGCGAGAATAAACGGCCTCGCCAAAAAATCGCTTGTCGGCGTGGATCGCATATGTCTATTTCCTAGTATATTAGTCAGCTAATGGAGCCTCCAGACGATGCATAAGATCGCCCGCGCCTCCCTCGTTCTCGCCGCGAGCGTTTTCGCTCTCGCGGCCGTGGCGCAGCAGCGCCCCGACTTCAGCAAGGTCGAAATCAAGACGACGCAGCTCGCGCCGAATTTCCACGTTCTGGAAGGGCAGGGCGGCGCGATCAGCGTTTTGAGCGGTCCCGAGGGCGTGCTGCTCGTCGACTCGCAATTCGCGCCGCTGACCGACAAGATCGTCGAGGCGATCAAGAAGATCTCCGACAAGCCGATCCGCTTCCTCGTCAACACGCATGTGCATGGCGATCATGTGGGCGGCAATGAGAATCTGGCCAAGCTCGGCGCGGTGATCTTCGCGCGCGATCAGCTGCGCGCTCGCCTCCAGAACCCCAATCCGGCGCCGGATGGAACGCCCGGCAAGCCCGCGGTCGCCGAGGCGCTGCCGGTTGTCACCTATGACAATCAGGTCACGATTCATATCGACGGCGAGCATGTGCGGCTCATTCCCATCCGCAACGCGCATACGGATGGCGACACGCTGGTCTTCTTCCCCGAGCACGACATTCTCGCCGTCGGCGATTATTTCCGCAGCACGGGCTATCCGGTCGTCGATCTCAACAATGGCGGCACGCTCGCCGGCATCATAGACGGGCTCGGCGCCACCATCGGCCGCGCCGGTCCCAACACCAAGGTCGTGCCGGGCCATGGCGCGATCGTCGGTCGCGATGCGCTCATCGCCCAGCGCGATCTCATCATCGCCGTTCGCGACAAGGTCGCCGCGCTCATCGATCAGGGCAAGACGCTCGAGGAGACCATCGTGGCAAAGCCGACGGCCGAGTTCGACTCCAAGGTTCCCAATGCGGAGCAGACATCCGAGCGCTTCGTCAAATGGCTCTATGCCGAGGTCAAGGCGGCCAAGACCAAGACGGCGGCGCGCTGAACCGAGACGATTTCCCCTCGACGCGAAGGCGGCCGGCGACGGCCGCCTTCGACTTATTTACGGCCCCGCTCTGGACGAGGGCGTCGCCGGCGGAGACCGCGGTCGAATTCTGACGAGCGTTGACCCTCGGCGCCGTCGGGACGATAGTGCGGCAACGACTCCGCGTAACCGCGGCAAGCGCCTGTTTTCCCTATGAGAGGTTAGAAGATGTCCGCCTATGTGAAAATCGAGACTGTGTCTTTCGGCGAGGTGGAGCGACGCCTTGCGGCGGCTCCGGAGGACGGCGGCAAACCTCTCGTCCTCGTCGCTCTCGCCGGCGCCAAGCTTCGCTTCGGCTCGGAATCCGAGACCATTCTCAAAGAGGCGCTTCCGCAGCTGAGCCGCGCCGCCGCCGCGGCGAAATTCACCGGCAAGCGCGGAACCTCGCTCGATCTCTACGCGCCGCAGGGGCTTCCCTCTGTCGGCCGTCTGCTCGTCATCGGGGTCGGCGCCGCCACTGAGGGCGATTCGGCCGACAAGGCCGAGGTTTTCGACGATTTCCTCGGCCTCGGCGGCCAGCTGGCCGCCAAGCTCGGCCAGGGCCAGAATGCGCTCGTCGTCTTCGATCCGCCGGAGGCCCCGGCCGATCCCGCCGCGGCGGCCGGCCAATTCGCGCTCGGCGCGGAGCTGCGCGCCTATAAGTTCGACCTCTACCGCACCAAGAAGAAGAAAGACGATACGGAGCGCGACGGCGCGAGCGACATAGCGCTCGCCATCGCCGATCCTGACGCCGCGCGCGCCGCGGTCGGGCAATCGCTCGGCCTCGCCGAGGGCGTCGTCATCGCCCGCGATCTCGTCAATGAGCCGGCCAACGTCCTCTTCCCGGAAGAGTTCGCGCGCCGCGCCGCCAAGCTCGCCGCTCTCGGCGTCGAGGTGGAGATTCTGGACGTTCCGGCGCTGCAGGCGCTGGGCTTCCGCGCGCTGCTGGGCGTCGGCCAGGGCTCCGTCCATCCGAGCCGCGTGGTGGTGCTGCGCTGGAACGGCGGCGCCCCCGGCGCGCAGCCCATCGCCTTCGTCGGCAAGGGCGTCTGCTTCGACACCGGCGGCATCTCCATCAAGCCCGCCGCCAGCATGGAGGATATGAAGGGCGACATGGCCGGCGCCGCGGCCGTGACCGGCCTTCTCCACGCGCTCGCCACGCGCAAGGCCAAGGCCAATGTCATCGGCGTGCTCGGCCTCGTCGAGAACATGCCCTCGGGCGAGGCGCAGCGGCCGGGCGACATCGTCACCTCGCTCTCCGGCCAGACGATCGAGATCATCAACACCGATGCGGAAGGCCGCCTCGTGCTCGCCGACGCGCTCTGGCACGTGAAGGACAAATACAAGCCCGCCTTCATCATCGATCTGGCGACGCTGACGGGCGCCATTCTGGTGGCGCTGGGCCAGGAGCACGCCGGCCTCTTCTCCAACAATGACGAGCTCGCCGGCCGCATCCTCGACGCGGGGAAGGCGACCGGCGAGAAGCTCTGGCGGCTGCCGATGGGGCCGGCCTATGACAAGCTCGTCGATTCGAAATTCGCCGATATGAAAAACACGGGCGGCCGCCACGCCGGCTCGATCACGGCGGCGCAATTTCTGGAGCGCTTCGTCGACAAGACCCCTTGGGCGCATCTCGACATCGCCGGCACGGGCATGGGCTCCCCGGCCTCCGACATCAACCAGAGCTGGGCTTCTGGCTGGGGCGTGCGGCTGCTGGACCGCCTGGTGAAGGATTATTACGAGGCCTGACGAGACCGGCCGCCCCGCCGGGCTTCGGCGGGGCGGTGAATGACGAGCAATTTGGTTCGGATAACCTCTTGCTCGACCGACCGGAGCAGTCTATAGACCCCCTCGTCCGCTCCCTTCGTCTAGTGGCCCAGGACGTCGCCCTCTCACGGCGAAAACACCGGTTCGAGTCCGGTAGGGAGCGCCAATAAAATCAAGCGGTTGGAATTTAGTCTCGCGCCCGAGGCCGTGGCGCGTCCGTGGACCGGCGTCCAAATTCGGCGTCTGTGCCGCCACGCCCGCGGCCTGCCGCGATCGCGCTATTCCCCATCATTCGTCAGATGGCGCTGAGCCGATCAGAATTTCTGTCACTGCGATAGCGTCAGCGCGATTTTGAACGTCGCGCCGCCGCCGGGAGTGTCTTCGACCCAGATGCGGCCGCCATGAGCGTCCATAATTTCTTTGGCGATCGCGAGGCCGAGGCCCGTGCCGGACGTCGTTTCGGTTTTTCGCCAGAAGGCTTCGAAGACCATTTCGCGAAGGGCGGGCGCGACGCCTTCTCCATGATCGATGATCGCGACGATTCCGTCATCATCGACTCGAACCACAATCGTTCCGTCTTTCGGCTCGGCGCGAAGCGCATTGTCGATGAGATTTGTCACGACGCAGTCGATCGCACGCTGATTTCCACGCACGAGCATCGACGCCCCGCTGCTCTCGAAATCGATGAATCGATTGCAATCCATCGCGAGCGGCAGAAAGTTGGACACTATTTGCCGAACCGATCGCTCGAGATCGATGCTTTGATCGAGCGTCGTCTGGCCTTCCGTCAGCCGCGCGGCGACCAGCATTTGTTCGACGATCGACCGAAGCTGGCTCGCCTCGCCCAGCAATTCGCTCTTGAGCGTGGACGCTTTCGCATTCTCCAAGCGCGCGCGCATTATGGCGAGCGGCGTGCGCAATTCATGCGCCGCATTGGCGGTGAAGCGCCGCTGTCGCTCCACCCCCGCATCGAGGCGCATCAAAGCCTCGTTCATTCCCTCCACCAAAGGCGCGATTTCGACGGGAACGCCGCTCGTCGGCAATCGCTGGCGCAATGAGTTCATGTCGATTCGCGCGACTTCGCCGACGATCGCTCGCAAGGGCGTCAGGCCGCGCCGCACGACGATCCAAGCGACTCCGACTGTCGTCAGCATGCCGACGATCAGATAGGCGCTGACCCAGGCGAGATCGTTCTTAAGGGAGAAAAATATGTCTTCGGGCCGAAATTTTTGTCCATAGAGCGCAACTTGCATCAGGCCTATGGGCGTCTTGCGAAACATCATATGACCGGAGCTGCCCGGCCATTGGTCGTCGCCCATGGTGAAATGGAGATGATCGGCGCGGATCTCGGCCAAGCTCGCCAATTTGGAGACGAGCTTCGGGGACGAGCCCGCCAAAGGCCGCATCCGCACCGGATCGAACACGGCGAAGAGCAGGCCGGGAACGCGCTGCATTTCGAGTTGCAGGCCGCGCGTCGGCTCGATTTTTCCGAGGCCGTCCTCTCCGCGCGCTAATGAGTTGTCCACGAGAGCGGTTACGCGAACAGACGCCATTTCATCGAATGACGCATTGAATCCGCCGACATTGGCCAGTCCTAGAACGAACATCACGATCCAGGCGAACACGAATGCGGGAATTTGCGCGGCCGTCAGCAGTACGGTAACGCGCAATGCGAGCGACGGGGCGTTGGTCACGCCTCGTCCTCATTCGATTTCGATTCCCGAATGATGTAGCCGAGGGAGCGAGCCGAATGAATTTCGACGCCGGCTTTCAATTGGGTCAGGCGAACGCGCAGGCGCGACACCTGCGACGTCAGCGCGTGGTCCTGCGCCTCGATCTCGTTTCCGTAGAGCTGGGCGTTGAGCGCTTCTCGCGAAACGACGCAATTGGCGCGACGCAGCAAAGTCTCCAATAGGATCAGCTCGCTGCGTGGGAACAGAGCGGGTCGACCGGCGATCGACACTGTGCGCTCGTCCAAATCGAGGGACAGCGTCCCGAGCTCGATCGGCGGGCTCGGCTGATCCCTGCGCCTTCGAAGATGCGCGCGAATGCGGGCGATCATTTCGTCGAGGTTGAACGGCTTGGTGAGATAATCGTCGGCTCCGGCCTCCAGTCCGTCGATTTTATCGTCGATCGCATCGAGCGCGGTCAGCATCAGAATGCGGATCGCCGGCTGCTTCTTTCGCAGCAGGGCGATCAGAGAGATGCCGTCTCCGTCGGGTAGTCGCCTATCCAGCAAGGCGAGCGAATAAGCATGATCCTCGAGCGCGATGGCGGCATCCTCTTTCGTGCCGACTCGATCGACGCCATAGCCGGCGCGCTCGATCCTGGCCGTCACTTCGGACGCCAAGGCCGCATGATCTTCCACCAAAAGAATTCGCATGGGCGCCGCTCCCAGCTGTCATCGATGCGCGGCTCGAGCGACGAGCGTCCGAAATACGCATCCTCCGTTTTCATATCGAAGGAGAGCCGCCGGGAAAAGCGCTCGGCGAGATGCGTTATGGAGCGAGTCTCATACACGTCGGCCTCGAGACTGTGGCGCCGGCGCCACAGCTTCCGCCTTTTTGATGTATTTTTAGGGCCGCGAGGTTCCCGAGACACTTCGCTCTTAATGCTCGAGCTCACGACCCGAGGCGTCGCCCTGGCCAAAGCCGGAGGCAAACATGCTATGGCATTGGCCGAACGGGTCTTTTGAGACATGGGCAGTCATGATGATCGCGCGAGAGGGCCAGCAAGCGGAAAGGCGCCGACGACCGGCGTTTTCTGCGTTCCTCTTCGGCATTTTGGCTCTGTCCTTCGTATTCCTCAGCCTCGCCGCGGGGCCGTCTTCGATCCCGTCTCTCGCGCGGGTCGGCGATGGCGGTTTCGCCATCTCCTTTCGCGGCGCTCCTTGCCTGGCCGACCGGCATAGGAGTGATGCGCCTCCCGCAAAAACTGGCGATCATTCCCAGTGCTGCGTCCTCTGCGGCGCGCGCGATTTCGACGGCGCGACGCTCGCTGGCGCGACGCAGAAGAGCGAGGCGTTCGCGCCTCGGCCGGCGCTCGTCGTCGCTGCGGTTCGGCAGCGTGAGACAAGGGTTCGCCCGCCCACGGGTTGGGCCAGCTCCTGGTCGTCACAGGCGCCGCCGATTTTCTCCTGACCGGCTGAACGAAGACCCTCGGGTCCAACCATCTCGTCACCGTTCATGCGGGCGTCGATCGCCGCGCAAGGAGATATTCTATGCTTCGTTCCATCCTGTTGCGCGGCGCATCCGCCGGCGCGCTCATGGCCTTGTCCTCGATCCATCCCGCTCTGGCGCAGGAGTCGTTGCCGGCGATCGACATTGGCGCTGCGGCGGGGCCAGTGCGGCCCACAGCGCAGTCTGCGCGCGCCGAGGCGGAAAAGACCAGCTACCACCCCAAAAGCGCAACAACGGCGCTCAAGACCAATACGTCCATCATGGAGACGCCGGTCTCGGTGCAAGTCGTGCCGCAGCAGGTGCTGCTGGATCAACAGGCGACGACGCTGGCGCGCGCGGTGGACAATGTCAGCGGCGTTCGCTCATTCGATTCCGGCTATATCGGCGGCAATGATCAATTTCAGATCCGCGGCTTCACGACCCCCTATGTCTATACCGATGGGCTGCGGTTGCAGAGCGGCCTGCCCGGAACGTCGTCACTGATCAATGTCGAGAAGGTCGAGGTTCTCAAGGGGCCGGCCTCCATCCTCTATGGCCGCGCGGACCCCGGCGGCATCGTCAACGTCGTCACCAAGCAGCCCGAGGCGGTTCCGCATTACGTCATCCAGCAGCAAATCGGTTCGTATGATTCCTACCGAACGACGCTGGACGCCACCGGTCCTCTGACGAAAGACGATACGCTGCTCTATCGGCTGACGGCGGAGGCGGATCTAGAGCATTCTTTTCACGAGACGAACTATTCACGAAATTACTTCGTCTCGCCGGTCGTGCGATGGAATATCGACGCCGCGACACAAATAACATTCAATCTGCAATATGGCCGTCAAGCCATTCCCTTCGATGTCGGCACGTTCGGATTCACCAAATACGATCCGCTCTCATTGGTGTTCGGCGTGGGTCCGGCGGCCTTTCTGCCGCGCGAGCGCGCATTCAACGATCCGAACTCCTCGATGAATGTCGAGACCGTGAAATACGGTTATAATTTCTCGCATAAATTCTCGGAGGATTGGACGCTGACCAATCGCTTCGAAGGCATTGTCTATCACTCGGACAATTACTTGGTGGTTCCGGTCGGATTCGCAGCCAATTCGCCGACGCAACTGAGCCGCGTCGCGATCGCCAATAGCGGCGTGCGAGACAGCGTGAATTTAAATCTCGATCTCACGGGAAGATTCGAAACCTATGGCGTCGAGCATTCGGTGCTGGTCGGCGGCGATTACTTCTCCAATCGGGCGTTCAATCCATTTTTCGGCGCATCGAAAATTCGGCAGTCGAACATCGACTATCTGTTTCCGATCCATAGCGTCACGCCGACCACTCTCAGCCAATACAATAGCTTCCTTCCCGGCTCGACCTCGATCAACCGAGAAGACTGGTACGGATTCTATGTTCAAGATCAGCTGAAGCTTCCCTACAATCTGTTCGTGTTGGCCGGAGCTCGCTACGACCGCGCCATCACGCATTCGAACGCCTATGACGGAAACGGCGAGCAGCTCGGCAATAATTCTCAACGCGTCACGCCGCGCTTCGGCCTGCTGTGGCGGCCGATCGAGGAAGTGAGCCTCTATGGCAGCTATCTCGAGAACTTCGGCTCCGCCGGCGGCGTCTCCGGCCCCGCCGGGCCGACACAGCAAATTCTGCCTTCCGAGACTGCGCAGCAATGGGAGGTCGGCGTCAAAACCGAGCTGTTCGACAAGCGCCTCACTGCGACTTTGGCCTATTACAATCTCATCAAGCAGCATGTCGGCGTGTCGGACCCCGATCCGACCAGAGCCGCTCTCGGCTACCGCGTCGCGACGGGCGAGATTCGCAACAGAGGCGTGGAGCTGGATGTCGCAGGCGAGATTCTGCCCGGTTGGAAGGTGATCGGCGGCTATTCCTATATCGACTCGATCGTCGCCAAGGACGAGGGCGTCGTCAGCGATCCGCTCGGCAATACGGTCAGCTTCAAGGGCTTCACCGGCTTCATCCCGGCGGATGTGTCCCGTCACATGGGCAATCTGTTCACGACCTACGAATTGCAGGACGGCGATTGGAAGGGCCTGAAATTCGGCGGCGGCGTCAACGCCCGTAGCAAATCCTACGGCGACAGCCTGAACAGCTATCATGTTCCCGGCTACGCCATCTTCAATCTGCTCGCGTCCTATAGCTGGAACCTCTACGGGACCAAGCTGACCGCGCAGCTCAATGTCGAAAATCTGGCCGACACGCGCTATTACCCCACCGGCAACCGAGGTCAGTTCCAGATTGGCGTCGGAACGCCGCGAACGTTCAAGGGCTCCATCCGCATGGAGTTCTGATGGCCTCTCGCGCCCTCCGGGCGCGGGCGCATCGCTGGATGGGCTCGGCGATGGCGGGATTTCTCGTCATTGTCGAGCTGACCGGCGGCATGCTCGCATGCGGCGAGATATTGGCGTCCGCAAGCGGAATCGACGCGGCAGGAGGGCGCCGAACAGCTCATCGAGCCGGGGAGTACGACGCCCGGCCGAAGCGATGGGGAGGGGCGCGGCGATATTCCTGAGGGTAGCGGCGGCGGGCGGGCGCTTTGCCCAGGAAAAGCCTCGAGCGGGGGGCAGCTTGCCTTGGCCGCCGATCGACCCTGGCGCCGGCCTCGGCTTGCGCCGCGACGGCGGAGCGTCTAGCCAAGCGGCTCGGAACAGGCGCGCCGACGGCGGGGCGCATCGGGGGGAGGGCGGCGACAGGCGATGGCGATCGATTCTGCGCGACATGTGCCGGCGCCGTCGCGCCGCGCGAGGGCCGCATGATCGGCGTCACCATCACGCGCTATCTCGCCGCGCGCTTCACCAAGACGATCATGGCGATCTTCGTCACCATGTTCTGCCTGATGTTCGTCGTCTATTTCGTGGAGCTGCTGCGGCGCGCCGGCGACGTTCCGCAGGCGGGGGCCGGCACGGTGGCGCTGATGACGCTGCTGCGCGTCCCGGCCACGGCGGAGATGATTCTCCCCTTCGCTGTCCTGTTCGGCTCCATGGCGACCTTCGTCGACCTCACCCGCAAGCTCGAGCTGGTGGTGGCCCGCGCCTCCGGCATGTCGGTCTGGCAGTTCCTGCTGCCGCCGGCGCTGGTGGCGGCGACGATCGGGATCGTCTCGGTCACACTCTATAATCCTGTCTCCGCCATGATGAAGATGCGCTCCGACCAGATGGAGCTGGATCTTTTCGGCGTCGAGGGCAGCGTGCGCATCGATCACGGCAAATGGTTCCGCCTCAATGGCGTCGACGGCCAGGCGATCATGCATGCGGTCGATGTGCGGGCAGGGGGGCTCGCGCTCGATGGCGTCAGCGTCAATGTCTATCAGAAGGACGGAGTCTTCCTGGAGCGCGTCGAGGCGCATCGGGCGCGGCTGCAGGCCGGGGTCTTCGTGCTCGAGGACGCCCGCGTCAGCGCGCCGGGGGAGGAATCGCGCGCCGTCGGCTCCTATCTGCTGGCCACCGATCTGACGCCCGAGCAGCTCGCCTCCGCCGCCACGCCGCCGCAGGGGGCGCCCTTCTGGGATCTGCCGCGACTCGGCGACAGCAGCCGCGACGCCGGTCTCGATCCGACCGGCTATGCGCTGCAGTTTCAGACACTTCTCGCGCGACCGCTGCTGCTCGTCGCCATGGTTCTCGTGGCCGCTTCCTTTTCATTAAGATTCTTTCGATTCGGCGGAATCGCGCGGACCATTTCGGGTGGCGTCGCGTCGGGCTTCGTGCTTTATATCGGCACGAAAATCTTTTCCGATCTGGGTGGCGCAGGCGTCATAAGCCCGCTCGTCGCTGCTTGGTCGCCTGCTCTCGTCGGAAGCATGTTGGGTGCGCTCGCTCTCTTGCATTCGGAGGACGGCTGATGGGCCTTCGCCGTCGTCGCCGCACTCGCGAACATAGGCCGAGCGCGGAGCGCATCCGCTCCGCGCAAGCCTCGTCGCGTCGCGTCTCAAACATCATCCCCATTCTTTTGCCGGCCCTGGCCGCGCTCCTCGCCGCCGCGCCCATCGCCGCGCGCGCGCAGCCTTTGGCCGCGCCGCCGCCGCAGAGCGCGCAGCGCATGGTGGTGGAGGCCAAGGAGCTCGCCTATGACGAGCGCCGCAATGTCGTCACCGCGCGCGGCTCCGTGCAGATCTACTACAAGGGCCGGGTGCTGGAGGCGGATCGCGTCATCTATGACCGCAATACGCAGCGCGTCTTCGCCGAGGGCCACGCCAAGCTGACGGAGAAGGACGGAACGGTCGCCTATGCCGAGCGCTTCGACTTCACCGACGACTTCAAGAACGGCTTCATCGAAAGCCTGCAGGTCGAGAGCGCCGAAAGCACCCATTTCACCGCGCCCCACGCCGAGCGCACGGGCGATGTCACGACCTTCGACCAGGGCGCCTACACGGCCTGCGACGCCTGTCAGGACGATCCGACCAAGCCGCGGCTGTGGACGGTGCACGCTAAGCGCATCATCCACGACAATGACGAGAAGGTGATCTATTACGAGGACGCCTCGCTCGAATTGTTCGGGACGCCGATCGCCTATCTCCCCTATTTCTGGTCGGCCGATCCCTCGGTCAAGCGCAAGTCCGGCTTTCTCAACCCGCAGCTGACCTATCGCCAGCAGCTCGGCTTCGGCGTCGGCGTGCCCTATTATTGGGCGATCGCGCCCGATTACGACCTCACCATCACGCCGACCGGCTTCACCCGGCAGGGGGCCTTCCTCTCGGCCGAGTTCCGCCAGCGGCTGGAGAACGGCTCCTATATTATCCGCGCCGAGGGCACGCATGTCAGCGACCCCAGCGCCTTCACCATCGCGCCCTATGGCGCGCGCAACGAACGTTGGCGCGGCTCGATCTATTCGAATGGCGAATTCGCGCTCAATGACAATTGGCGCTTCGGCTGGGACGTCACCGCGCTCAGCGATCGCTATTTCCTGCAGGACTACAAGCAGTACAACAGCTTCCTGCAGAACTACTTCTTCCGCGAGGCGTCCTCCACCGTCTATCTGACGGGGCAGGGGCCGCGCAGCTATTTCGACCTGCGCGGCTATTACTTCCAGGGACTGTCCGCGACCGACGTGCAGGCGCAGCAGCCGGTCGTGCATCCGCTGCTCGACTATAATCGCGCTTTCGACGTCGATCCGGCCAAGACATTCGGCATTGGCGGGCAGATCACGCTGGACGCCAATTTCACCAGCACCTCGGCCAGCATCGCCAATTACGAGTCGATTCAGCCGCGCACGCTCGATTCGGCCTATGGCCTCTACAATGTCTGCCAGCTCTACTCGCCCTCGGCCGACCCCTATAAGAGTGGCTGTCTGCTGCGCGGCGTTGGCGGCAATTACGAGCACGCCACGGCGATGGCCTCCTGGCAGCGCCGAATCATCGATCCGCTCGGCGGCTCCTGGACGCCTTTCGCCTTCACGCGCGTGACGGGCTCCTATCTCAACTACGACACCAGTAATTCCTACGCCGCCTACAACAGCTATTGGCAGCCGATTCCCAATTCGGCGCAGTCGCTGTTCGTCAATGGCTCGGACAGCGTGTTTCGCGGTCAGGCGACGCCGGGCGGCGGCGTCGAATGGCGCTATCCCATTCTCGCGCGCAGCAGTCTCGGCGATCTCGTCGTCGAGCCGATCGCCCAGGTGGTGGCGCGGCCGAATCAGTCGTCGATCCCCTCGCTCGTCAACATGGACGCGCAGAGCCTCGTCTTCGACGATTCCAACCTGTTCGAATGGAGCAAATATTCCGGCTACGACCGTTTCGAGACCGGCACGCGCATCAATTACGGCGGCCAGGCGACCATGACTTTCGCCAATGGCGGCTTCGTCAACGCGCTCGCCGGCCAGTCGCGGCAGCTCGCCGGCAAGAACGGCTATTCCACCGCGGATGCGGCCAATGTGGGCCTCGCCTCCGGCCTCGACACGCGCACATCGGACTGGGTCGGCCGCCTCGCCATCGCGCCCACCTCATTCTTCAGCATCGTCGGCAAAGGGCGCTTCGATCCGGACGGATTGCGCGGCCGGCGCATAGATGTCGTCGCCTCGTTCAAGCTCGATCCGCTCACGGTCAATCTGCAATACGCCAATTACGCGTCGCAGGCGGTCATCGGCTTCGACCAGCGCCGGCAGGGCATGTCGGTGAACGGCCGCTACGATATCACCAAGAATTATTTTCTCACCGGCTCCGCCACTTTCGACATGAGCCGCTATCTCTACAATTCCTTGACCGTCTCGCCGGCGACGAATATCACGCTGACGGGCAGCACCATCACGGGATCGGCTCCGCTGTTCTCGGTCGCCGCGCTAGGCCTGGGGGGCGGCTACAAGGACGAGTGCACCACCTTCTCCATCAATTATTCGTCGGTTTTCCAAGGGAACACCTCGAGCGGACTCTCGCGGAACCAGACGATCATGGTGTCGCTGCAATTGCGCACGCTGGGCGACGCCAAGTTCAACTACGGGCTCGGCTCGCTCCAGCTCAATGACGGCGTGCGCACTCAGCCCTGACGAGCGAACGTCGTGACGACGTTCCGAACCCTTCGAGGAGATTTCCCATGCCGCTGCGGCTCGCCAAAATCTTCGACCAGAGCGCTCTGGCCCGCGCCGCGGCCGCCGCGGTCATCGGCCTCGCCGCCATCGCCGCGCCGCTGCGCGCCGAGACCGCCGTTCCGCAAAAGGCCGAGATCGAGAAGATCGTCCACGACTATCTCCTCGCCAATCCGGAGGTGATTCGGGACGCCATAGACGAGCTCGACCGCCGCCAGAAGGTCGCGGAAGCCGATTCGCGGCAGAAGGCGGTGGCTCAAGGCGCGGACAAATTGTTCAACTCCGCCAGCCAGGCGGTGATCGGCAATCCGTCCGGCGACGTCACCCTGGTCGAATTCTTCGACTATAACTGCGGCTATTGCAAACGCGCGCTGGACGATGTCGCCAAGCTCATCGAGGGCGACCCCAAGCTGCGCGTCGTGCTGAAGGATTTCCCGGTGCTCGGCGCCGGCTCGGTCGAGGCGGCGGAGATCGCGACCGCGGCGCGCCTGCAGCTCAAGCCGGAGAAATTCTACGAATTCCACCGCAAGCTGCTCAATACGCGCGGCGCCGTCGGCAAGGCGCAGGCGATCGCCGTCGCCAAGGAGCTGGGCGTCGACACCGCCAAGCTCGAGAAAGATTCCAAGAGCCCCGAGGTCAAGGCCTCGATCAAAGAGGTGATGGAGCTGGCCGACAGCCTCAATCTGACCGGCACGCCCTCCTGGGTTCTGGGCAAGGAAGTGATCATTGGCGCGGTCGGCTTCCAGCCGCTCAAAGCCAAGATCGAAAATACTCGCAAATGCGGCAAGACCGTCTGCTGACGGAGGCGGGGCTTCCTTCGCGGCGGCAATGACGCTAGAAGGGGCGCGCCGGCGCGGCGCGCGCCCTTCGTCAGGACCCTTTATGCCCGCCGTCCACGTTCTAAACGGTCCAAATCTCAATCTGCTCGGGACGCGCGAGCCCGACGTCTACGGCCGCGCGACGCTCGACGATATAAAAACGCGGCTGGCCGAGATTTGCGCCGCCCGCGGGATCGAGCTTTTGTTCCGGCAGTCCAACCATGAGGGCGACCTCGTGGATTGGATACAAGAGGCGGGCAAGGCCGGCGCGCCGGTCATTCTGAACGCCGGAGCCTTCACCCATACGTCGATCGCGCTCCACGACGCCATAAAGGGCTCGGGAGCGACCGTCGTCGAGGTGCATCTCTCCAATGTGCATGCACGGGAGAGCTTTCGGCGGCACTCCTACATCGCGCCTGTGGCTCGCGGCGTCATCGCCGGTTTCGGAGCCGATTCCTATGTGTTGGCGTTGAACGCATTGTTCGATCGAGAAGAAAGAAAGACCTGAGCAATCATGGCGCGCAAAGTTCAAACTCGTCGCCCCTCCACCCCTGCCGCAAAACCCAAAGCCGCCGCCGGAGCCGCCGGCGTCGACACCGAGCTGCTGCGTGAGATCGCGCGCCTGCTCGCCGAGAGCGATCTGACCGAGATCGAGGTCGAGAAGGGCGATCTGCGCATTCGCGCCGCGCGCACGCCGGCCGCGCCCGCCCATGCGACCATCGCTCTGCCGGCCGCAGCCTATGCGCCGGCGCCGATCGCCGCTCCGGCGCCCGCAGCCCGGCCCGCTGCGCCCGCGCCGGCCGAGCACGCCGATGCGCTGAAATCGCCCATGGTCGGCACCGCCTATCTGCGGCCGAGCCCGGACGCCAAGCCTTTCATCGAGGTGGGCGCCCGCGTCACCGCCGGCGACAAGCTGCTGCTCATCGAGGCGATGAAGACCTTCAACGACATTGTCGCGCCCAAGGGCGGCGTGGTGACGGCCATATTGGTCGAAGACGGACAGCCGGTCGAATATGGCGAACCGCTCCTCGTGATCGAGTAGGGCGCCCATGTTCGACAAAATCCTCATCGCCAATCGCGGCGAGATCGCGCTTCGCATTCTGCGCGCCGCCAAGGAGCTCGGCATCGCCACAGTGGCCGTGCATTCGACGGCGGACGCCGACGCCATGCATGTGAAGCTCGCCGACGAATCGGTCTGCATCGGGCCGCCGGCGGCGCGCGAATCCTATCTCAACATTCCGGCGCTGCTCTCCGCCTGCGAGATCACCGGCGCCGACGCGGTGCATCCGGGCTATGGCTTTCTCTCGGAGAACGCCCGTTTCGCCGAGATCGTTTCCGAGCACGGCCTCACCTTCATCGGTCCCAAGGCCGAGCATATTCGCCTGATGGGCGACAAGATCGAGGCCAAGGCGACCGCGAGGCGTCTCGGCATTCCCTGCGTGCCTGGCTCCGACGGCCCCATCACCGATGGGAAAGAGGGCGCCAAGGTCGCCGCGAAGATCGGCTATCCGGTGCTGGTGAAGGCGGCCTCCGGCGGCGGCGGCCGCGGCATGAAGGTCGCCCGCAGCGAGGCCGAGCTGCATTCCGCCATCGCCACCGCGCGCGCCGAGGCCAAGGCCGCCTTCGGCGACGACACCGTCTATCTCGAGAAATATCTCGACAAGCCGCGCCATATCGAGATTCAGATTTTCGGCGACGGCAAGGGGCAGGCGATCCATCTCGGCGAGCGCGATTGCTCGCTGCAGCGCCGGCACCAAAAGGTGTGGGAGGAGAGCCCTTCGCCCGCCCTCAATGACGAGCAGCGCGGCGAGATCGGCGAGATCTGCGCCAAGGCGATGCGCGAGATGCAATACGCCGGCGCCGGCACGGTCGAGTTCCTCTACGAGAATGGCTCCTTCTATTTCATCGAGATGAACACGCGGATCCAGGTCGAGCATCCGGTGACGGAGGCCGTGACCGGCGTCGATCTCGTCAGCGAGCAGATCCGCGTCGCCGCCGGCTCGCCCTTGTCGCTGCGGCAGGAGGATATCTGGTTCTGGGGCCATGCGATCGAATGCCGCGTGAACGCCGAGCATCCGTCGAGCTTTCGGCCCTCGCCCGGGCGCATCGCCTATTACCATCCGCCGGGCGGCGTCGGCGTGCGCGTCGATTCCTCCGCCTATCAGGGCTATACGATCCCGCCCAATTATGATTCGCTGATCGGCAAGCTCATCGTCCACGGCCGCAACCGCACCGAGGCGCTGATGCGGCTGCGGCGCTCGCTGGACGAGTTCATCATCGACGGCGTGGATACGACGCTGCCGCTGTTCCGCACGCTGGTGCGCAACGCCGATGTGCAGAATGGCGTCTATGACATCCACTGGCTCGAGCATTTTCTGGCGACGGGCGGCATAGACCCGAGCTTCTGATCAGCGCGCCTTGCGGCGGCCGGGCAGAGCGCAAACGGCGGCGAGCGCGGTCTCCAGCTCCGCGCTGCCGGCGGCTTTCGCCGCCTCGCGCAGCAGGCGCCATTGGCCGGCGTCCGACCAGCGCAGAAACTGCCGGTAGACCGTGCTCCAATTGCCATAGTGCGGCGGCAGATCGCGCCAGGCGCTTCCCGTCCGCGCGATCCACAGCACGCCGTCCATGACGCGGCGGTGGTCGCGCGGCGGCCGCCCGCGCTTAGTCCCCGTCTCGATAACGAAGCCCGCGCAGAGCGCCCATTCGCCATCGTCCAGTCGGCCGTCGATCACAAGGGTCTCCGCACGCCGTCTCGTGCGCTGAAGCGCGTCGCGCGCGCTTTCTGCGAGAATGCTGCATTCTCTCCTATAGCGGTCGCGCTTTCGGCGTATCCCCCGAATGGAGGAGAAGCGATCAGGGCAGCGTCGCGCCCGACAGCAGGCGCACCAGCTCCACCTGACGCGACACGCCGGTCTTGGCGAAGATGGCGCGCAACTGCGAGCGAATGGTCTCGCCCGAGACGCCGTGCTCCCGCGCGATCTCGGATGCGGCGCGGCCTGCCGCAATGGCGCGGGCGACGCGCGCCTCCGCGGGGGTGAGGTCGAACAGCCCTTGCAGCAGGCCGGCGCTGGGCGGGGCGCAGATGGTCAGCTCGGTGACGATCAGCAGCAGCTCGCCGGCCGCGAACACATCCTGAGCGGCGCCACGGATCGGCGCGAGATGCAGGACCAGCGGCGGCCCGCCCTCGCGAGCAGGCATAGGCAGGGATTGCACCCCGGCAGGCGCGCCGACGACGCGCAGCCGGGCGAGCGCCTGCGCGAACAGCGCATCGGCGCGCGGATCGGCGATCACGGCGCGCTCGCGCCGATCCTGCACCAGCGACGGCACGAAGCGCGCGAAGAGATCATTAGCGAGCAGCAGCCGATGCGCGCGCGACAGCACGGCCGCCGGCAGGCCGAGCGCGCGCATCGTCTCCGCAGCGGCGCGCGCGCGCTCGAGGCCGAGCCGGGCGGCGATCAGCGCGGCGCGGGCGAGATGGCCGCCGATCGTGTCCAGCGCATCGAGCATGGCGCGATCGAAGGGGCCGTCGACGAAGCGCTTTTCCCAGCTGAAGATCAGCATGTCGCCCGAGGGCGGGGCGGCGATCCGGCCGGCGCACCAGCCGAGCCCGAGGCTCCGCAGATAGGCGTAGGTCGGATCGGCGTCCATTTCCTCGGGCGAGAACATCTCAGGGTCGCTGAGGAAGCCCGCGGCGCCGAAGGAGAGCCCGCGCGCCGGTCGCGGATTGCGCGCCGCCCATCCCTGCTCGATGAATTCCGCGAACATGGGCGCAATGCGCGGCGAGGCGGTCCAGCCGGAGAATTGCGAATTGGCCGCGAACAGAATACCGCCGAAAGCGCCGCTGAGAGTCGAGATGGCGTCCAGCACCTCCGGCCACAGCTCTGGAACGACAGCGGCCTCGTAAATGCGATCGGCCAGGCGTTCGAATTGCGGCGGCGCTGATCTGTGCATGGGTAAAATCCGCGGCGGAAACGACCGATGGATGCAATATATCCGCCGCGCAGCTTTGAATATGAGACGGTCTCGCGCGCATTCTCATAACGCCGGCGCGCGCGCCGAAAATCGTCGCTACTCGCCCGGCCTCGCCGTCAGAACGCGGCTCAGGCCTCGCCCAGCAGCTCGTCGAAATAAGCAATGGTGCGCAGCAGCCCCTCGCGCAATTGAATTGTCGGTCCCCAGCCGAGCAGGCGCTCCGCCGCAGAAATATCCGGCCGGCGCTGCTTGGGATCGTCCGCCGGCAGCGGCTCGAAGACGAGCTTGGAGGAGGAGCCGGTGAGGTCGATCACCTGCTCGGCGAGCTGCCGAATGGTGAATTCATTCGGATTGCCGATGTTGATGGGGCCGACGATATCGTCGGGCGAATCCATGAGCGCGGTGAAGCCGCCGATGAGATCGTCGACATAGCAGAAGGAGCGCGTCTGCTGGCCTTCGCCATAGATGGTGATGGGCTCGCCCTTGAGCGCCTGCACGATGAAATTGGAGACGACGCGCCCGTCGCGGGCGTGCATGCGCGGCCCATAGGTATTGAAGATGCGCACGACCTTGATCTTCAGCCTATGCTGCCGATGATAGTCGAAGAACAAGGTCTCGGCGCAGCGCTTTCCTTCGTCATAGCAAGCGCGCGGTCCCAGCGGATTGACATTGCCCCAATAGGATTCCGGCTGCGGATGCACGGAAGGGTCGCCGTAGACCTCCGATGTGGACGCCTGAAACACCTTGACCTTCAGCCGTTTGGCGAGGCCCAGCATGTTGATCGCGCCGATCACGCTGGTCTTGGTCGTCTGCACCGGATCGAATTGGTAATGGATCGGCGAGGCGGGGCAGGCGAGATTATAGATCTCGTCGACCTCGACGAAGAGCGGAAAGGTTATATCGTGGCGCAGCAGCTCGAAATTGTTGTGATCGAGCAGGTGATGAACGTTTCTGCGCTGGCCGGTGAAGAAATTATCGACGCAGAGGACCTCGTGTCCCGCGGCGAGCAGCCGCTCACAAAGATGCGACCCGAGAAAACCAGCGCCACCGGTGACGAGAATTCTGCGGCTTTCCATGCGAGCGCCCTGCATAGCCCCGAAAAACAGCGTGTTCTCGAATTGCGATTCGTGGCGGCGCTGCGGTTTCAGATAGCACCTCGACCCGCGCCGCGCAACGCCGCCGCTTCCCCCTCGCGACGGCCGTGAGACGCCGCCGGCGCCCGGAGTGAATTTGAGCGCTCGAGCATTTCACTCGAAACGGAAAGCCCGCCTGAGCCAGCGGCTGCGCTCTTTTCCGAAACGACACGGCAGCGTATAGAGAGGCCCGACGCCGCAACGCAAACCGTTCGGTCGAGGGGCCGGTTTAGCTCAGCTGGTAGAGCAACTGATTTGTAATCAGTAGGTCGCGGGTTCGAATCCTGCAACCGGCACCAATAAAATCAATAACTTGTGTGGCTTTGGAAGCGTCGAATAGCCAACGAGATTTATTTTTAGAAGCCGTTTAGAAGCCGGCGAGGATCGGGCCTTCCGGGGTGGTGGATGATCTGCCGAGCGGGCCTCCATCAGGCGTCTCTCCTTTTTCCAGGCGAAGCACCATGGCGTGGGCAAACGGTCGACGGAATGCAGGAGCAATCCGTCTCAAGTCGGCGCTCCTCATGCTCGAAGGCGAGGCGCTCTCCCGTTCCGTCAGCGCCAGAATCTCACTCGTGCACGATGGCTCCCGCGCTACGCGCTCCCGGTTCCTCCAACACGAGCGCGCTAGCCTTCGATGTGCAAGGACGAGCCCGCGTGCGATTGGGCGAGCGCGGCGCGGGCGGCGGCCACTGCGCGGTCCACATCGCTTTCGCTCGTGCGCCAGTTCACGACGCTGATGCGCATGGCTCGGCGACCGCGCCATGTCGTACCGGAAAAGAAGGCTTCGCCAGTGGCGTTGATTTTCTCGATGATTTCGTCCGTGAAGGCGTCGTTCTCTTCGGGCGTGTCGCCAATGCGGTTGAAACGCACGAGGCCTTGGTTCAAGCTCGCCGGAGACAGCACCTCCACACCGGCGAGGGCGCCGAGACCGTCCACGAGCGCCTCGCAATGCGCGCAGCAGCGATCGACCAGGGCTTCGACTCCCTCGCGTCCCAATTCCTTCAGCGCCGCATAGACGGGGACGCCGCGTGCGCGCCGTGACCATTCGGGATTCCAGTCGATCTGATCGCGCGCGTCCGATTGCGCCGCGATATAGGCGGCGCTGGTCGTCATCGCGGCGCGATGGGCCGCGCGATCTCTGACGATTGCGATCCCGCAGTCGAAAGGGACGTTGAGCCATTTGTGGCCGTCGGTCGCCCAGCTATCGGCCAGCTCCACGCCCGATAAGCGATGACGATGCGCGCGGCTCGCGCGTGCAAATAGCCCGAAGGCTCCGTCGATATGGACCCAGAGCCCCGCCGAATGCGCCATCGGAATGAGCTCGGCGAATTGATCGCAGGCGCCGATGTTGAGGTCGGCGGCATTCAGGACGAGGATCGCCGGACCGGCCGAGCGCGATATCGCCTGTTCCAACGCCGTCGGCGCGATCCTTCCCGCATCATCGGTCGCGAGTGGCTGGATCGCCCGGCGGCCCAAGCCGAGAAAGCGCGCTGCGCGATCGATCGAGCCATGTCTTTCCTCACTCGCCAGAATGGTCAACCGAGGCGCGCCGAAGAGTCCGTCCTGCTCCACGTCGCATTCGGCGCGCTTCAGCAGCGCATGGCGGGCGGCGGCGAGGCAGGTCGTATGCGCGAGCTGACAGCCTGTCGTGAAGGCGAAGGACGATTCGCGCGGCAGATCCAGCAATTCCTTTATCCATGCGCCGGCTACGTCCTCGATGACCGAAGCGGCCGGGCTGCAGGCATAGAGCGCCGCATTCTGATCCCATGTCGAGACCATCCAATCTGCGGCCAGCGCGGACTCTACGCCGCCCCCGATGACCCAGGCGAAAAAGCGGCCACCGGCGCTGCCGAGCAGCCCGTCGCCGGCATGGCGCGTCAACCATTCGACGACTTCTTCCGATCTGGTTCCGAGTTCCGGCAGCGGTCCGCCGAAGATCGTGGTGAGGTCGTCGCGCGTCGCGCGCGCCGCCACCGGCCGCTCGTCGAGGCCATCGATCCATGCGGTCGCGGCGCGGTAGGCGTGGTCCAGAGCTTTGCTCATTGGTTTCGGTCTCTCGTGAGCGTGTCGGTTCGCTCGCGAGCCTAGGCGCCCGACCGGAATGCGCACTCCGGAACTTGTGGTCAAATCGCGGTCGTCGTCTCGTTTAGGCGGCCGGACGGATTTGGCGGCAGGAAGCGGAGCAGCGATCCTCATCCTTCGAGGTATGTTCGCGGCGAAGACAGTTCGGACAAAAATGAAAATGGATCGACCAGCTCTCCATGCTGAAGAGATGCTTCGGGCCGTGGCGACGCGCGACAGGGCCTATGAGGGCCGGTTCCTCTATGGCGTCGAAACCACGCGAATATTCTGCCGCCCATCATGCCCATCGCGCGCCGCGAAACCGGAAAACCTCCGTTTCTTCGCGGATGTTCCAGAAGCGCAGGCGGCGGGCTATCGCGCGTGCAAACGTTGCAGGCCCGAGGAACGACCTTTCGATGTCGAGAAGGCGCAGGAAATCGCCCGCCTCATCGAAAAGCGCGCGACGGAACCCTTGCCGCTCTCCCGACTCGCAGCCGCCGTCGGTCTATCCCCGACCCATATGCAGAAGCTCTTCAAAGCGGTGTTCGGCGTCTCGCCCAAAACCTATCAGGACGGACTGAGAGCGAGACGTCTCAAGGAGCTTCTACGAGACGGCGACGGCGTAACGGGCGCCATTTACGAGGCCGGCTATGGCTCGCCGAGCCGGGTCTACGGCGAAAGGCGGCGCAATATCGGCATGGCGCCATCGGCTTATCGAGCAGGCGGCGCCGGCGAGACGATCAGCTATGCGTGCCGGCATTGCGCGCTCGGCCAGCTCATGATGGGCGCCACCGATCGCGGCGTCTGCTTCGTCATGTTCGGCGAAAGCGAAGCGGCGCTTTTGGACGCCTTGGCCGCCGAGTTCCCAAAAGCGCGGCTGCAAAAGTCGATCGAGGCCGATGGCGAACCATTGAGCCGGTGGATCGACGCGCTCGACGCGCATCTTTCGAGGCATGGACCGCGCCCCGAGCTGCCGCTCGATCTTCGGGGAACGGCCTTCCAGCTGCTGGTCTGGCGATTTCTGATCGGCATTCCGGAAGGGAATGTCGTCAGCTACGCCGATGTGGCGGCAGGAATAGGCAAGCCGAAAGCGCATCGCGCCGCGGCGTCGGCCTGCGCGGCCAATCGTCTGGCGGTGCTGGCGCCGTGCCACCGTGTGCTTCGTGGCGATGGCGGCGTCGGCGGCTATCGGTGGGGCGTCGACCGAAAGCGAGCGCTCCTCGATATGGAGCGCGCCGGCCTTCCCGAGGCGAGAAAAAGATAGGTGGATACCGGCTAGGCTGTCGTGAAAGAGATCCTTACATGTAGGCATGCTTTTGCCATTCTTGCTGTCGCAGGCATAAACTGGCCCAGCTTTATGAGCTTTTGTGAGCCCGCTGACGAGGTATCCCGATGTTCTCGCGACTGAGCTGTCGCCTAGACGGGAGCGAGCTCGTGCGGCCTGGACAGAACTCGACCGAGCGCACTCAGCACCTAAGCCAGCTAAGGGAAAGGCTTCGGCTGGACTACCTGCCGCTGATTGATATCCAGCTTTCACCATCGGTCGCGCTGACATCTCGGCGCCTAACCTCCATCGACTCCTGGTACGCACGTGAAGCATATAGTTATCAGCATCCAGCCAAAATGGGCTGGCTTGATCCGCACCGGTAGCAAGACCATCGAGCTGCGTCGGCGCTTTCCACGCCTGCCCGCAGGGGCCGTGGCCTATCTTTACGAATCGTCGCCCGTCTGCAGCCTGACGGCGCTACTGCGCATCGGTGCCGTACACGAGCTGCCTGTCGCGGAGCTCTGGAAACTCCACGGAAACGCCTCATGCGTCGACGAACTCCACTTCACAGAATATTTCGCCGATCGTGACTTCGGCTATGGCGTCCACCTTACTCAGTGTATGCCATTGGCGAGGGTCCTACCGCTGACCGAACTGCGCTCTAAATTTGCGTTCACCGCGCCCCAGTCCTGGGCTTATGCCTCCTCGAAGCTCGTAGCCAGCGTGGGGATGCCAGAATGAAGGTGTTTGTGGCCGGCTTGTCTCGAGCCGGCAAATCCAGTCGCTCTCAACACGCAGCTACCAACCTGCCTGACGTTGACTATGTCAGCGTCAGCCAACTGCTACAGGCCGCAGGAGGGGTATTTCCCGTCCGGACATTTAACGATGGCTTAGCCAACCAGCGCCGCGCCGCCGATGCCTTACGGGCGGCCCAAGTCACTCGCCCACACCGGCTCATCGACGGCCATGCTCTCATTGAGACAGGGGAAGGCCCCCTGATCGTCCCCGACTGGTTCTTCGACGAACTTGCACCAGACCTTATCGTCTACATCTATGATCGGCCAGAGGAAATCCTGTCTCGACGTCCTTCGACGACAAGCCGCAATTGTGCCGCGGAAATCGCCGGGCTCGTCACGATGGAGCGAGCTGCATGCGAACGCACAGCAGCACGCTTGGGGATCCCCCTGATCACCATGATGGCGCCGTCACTGGAAGGATTTACAGACGAGCTACGCTATCACCTGAAACAGGCTCAGTGAGCCATCCCACCAAAGCCGCCATTGAATACATACTCGAGGCGGTTTGGCCGATACAGCTCTCCATACCTGACCGGCTTGGAAAACGACCAAGAGCGTAATAGCCCGCCGAATTCGGCATAGCGTTCTTCAGGCACAGTGAACAGGGGCTTGGCGGTGCCGAGCCAGTCAAAGGCCTCGCCCGCCAGTTCGGCGGCAACGCCACGGCCGCGCACATGTGGCGACACCCAGAAGGTGCATAACTTTCTTTCGGTTTCTGTTCGCTTACAAATGGCGACGCCAGCCAGCACGCTGTCGATGACGGACGTCATGACGCACCGCTCGCCGCTGCGCATTCCGGGAACCACCTTGCCGAAGAACCAGTCCTCGAAGTCCGGGTACAGCCGAGTCACACCTGCCCGTTCCAGAGCAGTGTGTACCGCGACTGGATCGACTGGCACCAAGGCACCGTAGGCCTGGGAGAGAGCGTGCCCGCAGTCAAACTCCTCCGTCATCGTTGAGTCCCCGGTTGATTCGTCGCGCCTAACATAAATCCGACGGGCAAAAAATTCGATACTCTTCATGTTTTCCGCAACCGAAAACACACGAGCACTGCCAAGCCCAAAGCGAGCAGTACCAGCAACAGGACATTCGCGCGTAGCGATCCGTAGCTCGGCCAATTTTCTCCTATGGCCGTAGCCCAGACGCTTTGGACAGCACTGCCCATCGCTCCGAGCGCCACGATCACCGCTCCGTAGGCCAACAGGCTGCCGGTGTAGTCCGCCCGGAAGGTCGCCAACGCCGAAAAGCTCTCGACCGCCGCTGTTGCCGAGGGTGCGAACGAAGCCCAATGGTATATGATCATCTTGTCTGGATTAAAGCCTGAGCAATCCGTCAGGTAACGCTCCCATAGGCGGGGTTCAAGCCGACGCATCTTCCGGAAGGCCGTGTGCGACCGGGTCATTTCGACCCCCATATCGCGGATGAGGAAATAGTGCACGGCGGAGATGTCGATTAGGCCGCAATTCTTGGCCTGCAGCCGGTTCCGGATGGCATTTGAGAAATTCCGCCGCTCGTTAAGGCGAAACTCGACGATCTCACTGGTCGATATGGTGCTTAGGAAGGCCGAGTCTTTCGGATCATTGGACGACACAAAGCCGTTTTCCATGTCGATCGGGACCTCGATTCTCAATCTGAAATAATGGTCGCCCACGCGCGGTCGAACTTGTTCGAAAAACTGATCGCTAATGGTAATAACGGTGCTACGGTCCCGTCCCTCGCCAATGGTTGAGAACTGCAGCTCTTTGTCCGGGCAGCGCCACACGAAGAACTGAACTCCCTTACTCTCGGTGTGAGACGCTGCGAAGCAGTTCCCGCGGTCTAGCATGCTCCCTGGAGTCAGCGTGTCGTTGAAGATGGCCGACAGCGTCGAAGTGTCATGCATCACCTCGAACAGATCGCTGACGTGCTCAGGCTTAATGACGAATGGGAAGCTGATCGACAGCGAGCGCAGCGCTCGTAACTCCTCGAAGCGAAAGCCGATATCGAGGAGATCAAAATGCTTGCGCTTCTTGCGCTGGTTGTTGCGCCAGATGTTGACGTGTACCTCGACTCGAGGCGCATAGCCGTCCGCATCAATCGGAAACGTGTCGTGCCAGATGGCGATGCTGCCGCGCATGAAATTGACTGGGCTCCATCACAATGCCATGGACTGATTATTCGAGTATCGAAGAATCATCCCTAGAAAATCCTTTAGTCATGCCGGCATATCCAACCTGATGAGGGTCGCCGCTGGTGATGAAGCCCGCTCGTCCTCCCGATGGACCAATAGTTTAGGCCCGCACAGCGTCGCAATGGCCGTCGGAGGCCACTTATCCGATTCCGCCTCGACGTGGCAAGGGTTGCGCCAGCGTCCCGCACTGGATCCGGATGTTCGTCGTATGCGGCTCACATGCCGTCGCGGGGGCGGTCATGCCACCCCCGTACTTCGTCCACCACTTCTAGAGGGTGACATTCCGAGATCCCGCGCTTGCGGCACGCATCGCCTCACCGTTCGCCCCTTAGCAAGCCGATCGCCGCGCCCAAAAGGCAGAGCGCCGTCATGTAATAGAAGGGCGCCGTGGGAAGGGCGCGCTCGCCGACCAAAAGGGCCATCAAAGGCGGCGTCGTTCCGCCGATGATGGCATAGGCCGTGTTGTAGGACAAAGCGAATCCCGTGAAGCGCAGTTCGGGCGGGAAGCTGCGGATGATCAGATAGGGGGTGAGCGTGATCGTTCCGATCGCGAAACCGCCGATCGCATAGAGATGCAGACTCCATGCGCCGCCATTACCGAGGGAGAAGCCGAGCGCGGCGATGACCGCCGCCATCGCAGCACCGCCGATCGCATAGGCTTTCTCGCCACCGATGATATCCGTCATGCGGCCCACGAAGACGCTGCCGAGGATCAGTAGCGAAATGGACCAACAGTTGGCGGTGAAGACATCCGCCGCTCGATAGTCGAATTGCGACTGAAGATAAGTGGGCAGATAGAGGAAATAGGTCACGAAGACGCCGGCGAATACCCAGGTCGCGGCCATGGAGACGAGAACCTCGCTCTTGCAGCGCATGAAGACGAGCGAGATCGGCAGTCCGGCGTCAGCGACACGCCGCTCGCGAAGCGCCTCGAAGACCGGCGTCTCCCGCAAATGCTTCCTTAGATAGACCGAGATCAGGCCGAAGACGCCGCCGAGGATGAAAGGAATGCGCCAGCCCCAGGCGGTGAGATCATCGGCGGCGAGGCTTGCCGTCAGTATTTTGGCGGTGAGCGCGCCCATCAATATTCCGCAGCAAAGCCCGCCCATCAGCAGCCCGCAGGCGAAGCCCACCCGGGATTTATGGACATGCTCGGCGCAGAAGATCCATGCGCCGGGTACTTCGCCACCCACGGACAGCCCTTGCAGAAGCCGGCAGAACAGGAAGAGGAGCGGAGCGGCGAAGCCGATCGTCTGGTAATCGGGCGTCAGGCCGACCAGCAGCGTGGGAAAGGCCATCAGGAAGAGGCCGAGCGCGAACATTCTCTTGCGGCCGACGCGGTCGCCGAAATGCGCGAAGACGACGCCGCCGATCGGGCGCACGAGATAGCCGGCGGCGAAAATGCCGAAGACCTGGAGCTGCGAGAGCCATTGCGGGCTGTCATGCGGGAAGAAGACCGCGGCGAGGGTCTTGGCGAAGAAAACGCCGACGATGAAATCATAATATTCGAGCGCGCCGCCGAGAGAGGCGAGCGCCAGCGTCTTCGCCTGTTCACGAGAGAGACCGCGCAACGCAGCGATTTCGGCGGACGCCAGAGGACGGGTTTGGACTGTCATGGGTCTGTTCCGATCAATCGATGCCGCGCGCCGCGCTCGAAGGCTTCGTGGCCGTCACCAGCATATCGACCCCCTCGCGATAATTCGATCGCACATCGGCGAAGCCGAGAGCGCGCATCGTCGACAAAGTTGCCGAAGAATACATGAGGCGATCGGCGGATTCGTCGCTGAAGAGATGCACGATCCAATCCTCGAGGAGATCGTAGCGCTTCGCCTCGCCGAAGACCTTGAACATGTTGCGGACGTCCGCCTGCGTGGATGCGAGCTGAAGATCGTGATCATCCAGCGCGAAACGATCGCCATTGATGAACAGGCCGCCCGGCTCGAGAACCCGTAGGATCTCCGCGAAGAGCTCGCGCCTGTAACGATGATCGAAATTGTGGATGGCGTAATTGGAGGCGACGATGTCGACGCTCGCGGCGGGCCGCTCTTTCAGATAGAGGAGCGCATCGCTCTCGATGAATTCGACGCGGTCGGCGCGGGCATAGGAGGCGAGATTTTCGCGCGCCTGCTTCAACATCGCCGGCGAGGCGTCGACCGCGCGAAGGCTCAGATCATCACGCTGCGAGAGCAGCGAGCGCGTGCTGGTTCCCGTGCCGCAGCCGATCTCCAGTCCCCGCAAGGCGGCGCCGGGCCGCCAGGCTGCGACCGCCGCGCCGAGATTCGTCGTCACCGTCACGATGTTGGGGCAGATGAACGGAAGGAAATCATATTCCTCGCCGATAGGGCCGGTGAATAGGTTGTCGTCGCTTGCCGAAGCCATGATCTTCGCTCCCTTCGCTCGTCTGCTTTTGCCGTAGACTCCTCCCGGAGCCTCTTCCGACGCGATCTTGTCGAGCCGGAACGCTCTTTCCCGAGCCTCTCGATATCGACTCCCCGAGCGAGGCGTCGACATTCTATTCATCGGCTGATAGGATCATCCTATGTTTGCTCACGGCCGTCAAGCTCGCGGCTACTGGCGAGCGGCGTCTTCTGATATGAGGTCGAATATGTCGCCCCCGACCACGATCCCGCAGGCGCCTCGGCGCTCGCTCGTCGAGTCCACGATCGATCTGATCCGCGCTCAGGTCGAAAGCGGCGCGTGGAAAGTCGGCGCGAAAATCCCCAACGAGCAGGAGCTCGCCGACATGCTCGATGTGGGCCGGAACACGGTGCGGGAGGCGATCCGCGTTCTCTCCCACGCGCAGGTTCTCGAAGTCCGCCAGGGCGACGGCACTTATGTGCGAACGAATGTGGATGCGGCCGAGACCATGCGCCGGATCGGCCGCTCCAGCCTGCGAGAGCATTATGAGCTGCGGGCGATGCTGGAAGCCGAGGCGGCTCGTCTCGCCGCGATGCACCGCTCGGAGGCCGACGTCGCATTCTTGAGAGAGCTGCTGAGCCGGCGTGGCGAACGCAGGGACCATGCGGCGCGCGCGGATTTCGTCGACGCCGACATAGCGTTCCACGGGGCCATCGCGCGCATGTCGGGCAATGCGGCGCTCGCCGAGCTCTATCGCTATTTCGCGGGCTCCGTGCGCGTCTATATGTCGGAGGCGCTGGACGAAGGCGACCTCCCCAATCCGGGACTGGACCTCCATGCCGTCATCATCGATGCGATCGCGCGTCGCGATGGCGACGCGGCGGCCGCAGCGGCGCGCGCGGTGGCGACGCCCGTGATCGCCGCGCTTTCGAGCGGGCGGGCGGAGCCCTCGAAAGTGTGAGGGTGCTTCAGGGCGGGCAGAGATTGACGTTTCGCTGGCCTCTATACGCTATCTAGCGGCCGATGGCTGTCGAAGGGCAGGACGCGGCCCGTCAAATCTTCCGTGATCATGATGTCGATGGTGGCGGTCAGACTGTTGCGGCGCTTGCCGGCGGGAAAGATCGCCGCGCCCGTGCGCGGTTCGGCCTCGCTCACCGCGCTGAAAAACAGCTGGTCGAGTCCTGCACGGCGAACCAGTCCAAGACCGCGTGCGCGGGCTTAGTCCGGATCAGCTCAGAGACGACGTTGCTGTCGAGCAGGATGACGGCCTCGTTCATGAGAACGATGGAGGTCCACGCATCGGGCCGCGCGCGGGAAGCTCCAACTCCACGCCGCCGATGGCGGCGAAGCGGGAGTGCATAGCTTTGCCGAGATTCTTCGGCGCGATGACGCCTCTGATCGCGCGGCGGAGGATTTCCCGCGCTTCTTCTTCCATGGAGCGGCCATGTTCAGCCGCGCACATGCGTAAGCGACGCTTCAAATCGTCGTCTAGATTGCGGATTGTGATACTTGCCACGACAGCCTCCAGAATGGCGTCGTCAACAAAATGGGCAATGATTGCAGTGCAATCAAGTTTGGCGTTGCCGGATGGAACGCGCGACGTGAATTTCGCCGGACGCGCCACGTGGGCTTTTTCCGGCCTCGGCAGCAAGGGGAACGAAGCAAAAGCTCCTTCCGCCCAACGATCCTTGATAGGGAGCGTTGCGGCTGTGGCGGAATAAACGAAATTGCACGGAGGTGTTCGGCACCGCCAGCGTCAAAGACGTCTCGTCGGCGGCGATGATGTCGACTTCGAGCGCCTCTCCAGGGCGGTCTATGTCAGTGAGAGTTATTCGTCTTTCCACAACAGATGCTCCCAAAATGAATCTTTGAAATGTGATCGACGTCAATCGTGCTGCTGGTCAGGAAACGTCAGCTCCTGATGGCGCAAGTGCAATGCGCCGCCGTAGCCGGCGTACCGAAAACGCGATCGACTAATTATCCGTGCGGCGCATTCTCACGTTTTCCAACGCCTCTCGTATCATTTCGTCGACCGCGAAGCGGACATTGCTCTCGAGCGCGTCGAGCCCGTCTCTGCCGATCAGATAGAGAGCGTCGTCGACGTGCGATTCGAGGAAATAGCGGGAGATGATCGGCTGGTCGAAACCCGCACCTCTCGTTCTCGCTCTGATGCTCGCCATCGCAGCGTCACGCAGCGCGCGAGCGAACTGCTCGCGCGTGCTCAACAAAATCGTCGCCAAAGAGACGGCGTGACCCAGATGCTTCTCACGCATATTCGGACTCTCGATTGGTTACGGACTCGCCCCCTCTGCCGCGCCGGCGCTTTCCCTCCTCGAACCGAACGCTACCATTTGTAGAGTATACTCCGTAGATAAATACTCTTCAAGCTGGCTGGTTCTCGTCATGGAAATGCGAGAGACGCTGGCGCGCAATCTGAGGAAATATCGACGGGCTCAACGCCTGTCGCAGGAGGAGCTCGGCCACCGAGCCGAGCTCGACCGGACCTATATCAGCTCGATCGAACGCTGCGTCTATTCGGCGACAGTCGACGTCGTCGGCCGCCTCGCCGACGCTCTCGGCGTCCCAGCGCTCGAACTTTTGAGGCCTGCGAGCGAAAGCGCGGAGGCGAAATCGTCATCCGCGGCATCAGCTGAAGTCGCCGGTACGAAGGGGCAGCCCAAGAAAGGCGCAAAGCCGTCTCGGAAAAGTGAGGAGCCCGCGCAAAGGCGGGCAATTCGAAAGAAGCCGGGTCCATAGCCGAGCGGCCATGGACCCGAGCACGAGGATCACATCGGCGAGACTGCCGCTTCCGGGGACGCCAGTCGGGCGATATCCGCCAGCGCCGAGCGCAGTTCCGGCCAAGGAAATTCCGCATCTGTCGGGCTCGGCTCGCCGAGCTGAATGAGGATGGCGAGCTTGGCCGCGACGCCCGGCAGGCTGGAGGCTTTCGTCTTCGGGACCGAAGCCACAAAGTCGCGCTCCTTGCTGAGAGCGGCGCGGAGTTCACCGTCCACGGAGTCGAAGCCGAGCGCCGCCGCCGCCTCGTCCCATCGCTTTTGCTGCTCGTCGAACGCAGCGATCAGCGCTTCTCTCTCGATGGCCGGCTCGTTCGCGATCAGCTCCTCGATCTCGTCGACCGATTGCGCGATTCTCGGCTCCTCCTCGCCCGAAATGCGGATCGCAACCTCGGGGATGCCGACCGAGTGAATGAGCTTCTTCTCGATGCGCTGCCACTGGCGCGTCAGTGCGACGACCTGAGTGTGATTGGCTTGCCAGTTCCGCCAGAGCTGCAGCGCAGGGTCGGACGGCTCCCCTCCCGTCCTCTTCCCGGACGGCAAGGCGCCGGTTCCTCGCAAAATCGCGCGCCAGCTAACGGCGGGCGGAGTCGTGCTATCTTCAGAATCAGCCATGATCCAGGCTCCTACCAAGCGTGGGTTGTGGTCAGGCCGGGCGGGTTGTTACCAGCATCCCGTTCGGCCGCTGCTCGTGAAATTGCAGCCGGAGGAAGGTAAGCCGGCTAGAACGTTTTAGCAACGTATATTGGAAACGCAGGAGCGGTCGGACTGCGCGAGACGGCGCATCGATTACGGAGAAATCGGGTCCGTTCGCCGAAAAACCCATAGCGTGCAAAGCGATAGCCGTCCATTCGACGGCCTTGAAAAGGCCATTTATTTTCAATGAAGTAGGAAGCATTAGAACGGCCGCTGGCGGTCCCGTCGTCGGCATGTCCGATTCTGGAAATCAGCTTGTGAAACCGGGCTTTTCAGGTGAATTCGGAGCTTCGAGATCTGAAATGGGCCCTTGTCGCCTCGCGGCATCGAAGCCTTCGGCAAGCGGCGGAGACGCTGAACACGCGTCAATCCACCCTCAGCCGTCGATTGCATGATCTCGAATGTGAGCTCGGCGTGGACTTGTTCGAACGCACGACCGGCGGAACGAAGCTCACGACGGTCGGTCGTGAATTTCTGGATGCGGCGCGGCCCATTGTCGACGAAGCGGACCGTCTCTTCCTCACGTTCAAGACGCGCCGCAATGGCGGAAGCAGGCCATTGCGAATAGGGATTTGCTCGTCGCTTTCGGCCGGCAATCTGCGGGAGACGCTCGCGGAGTTGTGCCGCCAGATCGCGGATGCGGATATTCTCCTGGTCGACGGCGCCAAGGTGGGATTGCTCGGCGAACTCGCCGCCGGCGCGATCGACGTCGCCATATTGACCTCCGGCGGCGGAAGGTGGAACGACCGCGTTCTGCCGCTCTGGGGCGAACGGGTCGTCGTCGCCGTTCAGGAAAATCACCCGCTCAATAATCGGCCAGCGATCCAATGGCGGGAGCTTTGCGACAATCGGATATTGCTGACGCGGAGCGGCGTCGATTCCGAACTCGAGCAATTGCTGAGCGTGAAGGCCGGCGGCTCGGATGCTTTGCGTATCAGCTATCAGGATGTCAGCCTCGACAGGCTGCTGAGCCTCGTCGGCGCCGGCTATGGCGTCGCGCCACTGCTCGAAGGCGCCGTCGGCTTCGTCTGCCCCGGAGTGGCCCATCGCGAGCTGCATGGCGACTGTGGGCAAATGCGGCTTCAGTTCGCGGCCTATTGGAAAGAGACAAACAGCAATCCGATGCTGCAACCATTTCTCGATCTTTTACGCGCCCGCTATCCCGACCTTTCGGTTTCCGCGACATCGGATTGAGGTTTCGGACGCGTCCGAGTCTTCGCGAAGGCTCTGTCTGTCGCGATGAAGCGCTGAAGCATCGGAACGATCAGCTTGAGCGGATCGGCGATATTTTGCCCATTGGCTCGGCCGAGCGCGTCGGCATAGGCGGTGAGATCGCGATGCAGAGAGGCGGGAATCTCGACGGTGATTTTGACGGGCTTGTCGTCGGCGAGCGGACCGAGCTTCAGTTTCGTCACGGCGCCGTCCCTTCCTTGTATGGAGTCAAGACGAGGTCTCTCGTCACCAGCACACGGACGGGGAAGCCCGGTCGGATGGTGAGAGTGGGCTGGACATTTAGCTGGCGTTGAACGAGCAACTGCCCGGTCTGATTCGCGCTGTTGGAGCCGCCGCGGCGGATCGCCTGAATGAGGCTGCTCTCACTGCCTGTCGTTCCGGCTTCGGCGCCGACGCTGAGCAGCGTCGAGATCGCAGCGCCTTTGATCAGCATGTCCCAATGATTGTCGACCTCGTCCTCGAGGCCGGCATAGCCCGCCGCATCGGCGCCGGGTTGCCGCTCCAGCACGATCGAGGCTCCATTGGGCATGATGAGCCGGGTCCAGGCGAGGAGCACACGCCTTTGGCCGTAAGCGACGGAGCTGTCGTATTGGCCGATGAGCTTCGCGCCCTGAGGGATGAGCAGAAACTTCCCTGTCGGACTGTCGTAGATCGCTTCGGTCACCTGGGCGGTGATCTGTCCCGGCAGATCGGAGCGGAGGCCGGTGATGAGCGCAGCGGGGATGACGGTTCCCGCCTGAACGACGTAGGACGACGCAGGCTTGGCGAGCCGATCGGGACTGACGGTTCGCCGATCGGTTGAGGCGGTCAGAAAAGCGGTTTTGCGATCCTGCATATTCTGTGCAGAGCCGGCGTCGACAGACGGCGTCGCGACGGCGCCAGCGTCGCCCGCGGCGATTATGGTCGGAGCGATCGGGGTGACCGGCCTCTCGTGCTCACTCGTCTGAGTAAAGAGGCGGCTCACGCGCGCGGCCTCACCTTCCTGCGCGCGGCGCTGCGCTTCTGGATCGGACGCCGAGGCGCCGACGATCGTCGTATTGCCTGCCGCGCCAGCGTTCAAAATCGGCCGCCCGAGATCGCCCGGCAGAGGCGGCCCGAGCGGCGGCGCCGGGCGGGGCATTCCCGTGTAATCCTTGGGAAGGTTCGCGAGGCCGTCGGCGGCGGGACGGTTCTGCGTGTTGTAGAGTTCCTGGGCCGCGCCGTTCCTGTCGCGGGGTTGCAGAGCGTAGCCGAGCGCGCCGGCGATCGCGAGGGCCACGACGCTCGCCAAGCCGATTAGCACCTTGCGCGACAGCCGCGTCACGCGCGGGCGTTCGCCTCGGAGGCGAAGGTCCGGCGTGATCGGCGCTGACGAGCTAAATCTCTCGTCATTCCCGTCCGGCGTCATGAGCGCGGCCTTCCATCGGTGCGAACGATGCGCACGCGCCGCTCGCTATCCGCGTCGCCGAGGCGCAGTTCCGCGGCGGCGAAGAGACGGTCGACGATGTAATAATTTCGGCTGACTCGATAATTGACGAGCTCCGAGCCGCCGGCTGGACCGATGACGAACAGCGGCGGCGTCTCGCCCTGGCGAATGCCGGTGGGGAATTCGATATAGACCTTCGATCCATCATCGAAGGCGCGTAGCGGCCGCCAGGCCGGACTGTCGCCCTGGATGGCGTAGCGGAAATTCAGCGCGGAAACGTCGACGCCCGTCGCGATCGGCGCGGCAGATTCGGCGATCGCGTTCTGACGGCGCAAGGCGATGAGCTGGTCTTCTGGATACTGCCAGGAAACCGAGGCCATATAGGTCTTCTCGGTCGATCGCAGCTCGAGCAGATAGGTGCGCCGATCGGTGTTGACGACGAGATTGGTGACGAGGTCCGGCCGCGTCGGCTTGACGAGGATGTGGATCTTTTTGGTCGCGCCGGCGCCACTCTCGGTGTCGCCGATGATCCAGCGCACGGTGTCGCCGGCAGCGACCGGTCCCGAGCCGACGAGTTGCTCGCCCTCCTGCAGGGCCACGTCGGTGATCTGTCCCGGCGCGGCATAGACCTGATAGAGGGCGCCACCCGAGAAGGGATAGACGTGCACGGCGTTGATGAATCCGTCGCGCACCGGCTGCACGCGGGCGGCGGCGTTGGCCTGATTGACGCGCACGGCTGGATCGGCGGGCTCGGGCGGCGCCTTGCCGGCGTGCAGCGGCTTCAACTGGCCCGGCAAGGGAAGCGGCTTGACGAGGGTGACGATTTTCACCGGCGCCGGCGGATCGGCGGAGAGCCGCGCCGGCGCGGCGTCATCGTAATCGATGTCAGGCGGAATGAATTTCGCGCATCCGGCCAGCGAGGGCACGGAAATGAGCAGAATCGCAAAGCCGGCTTTACGGAAAGACGCGTTTCCTCTTTTGCGGAACCGCATGTTGACGGCGATGTGCGAAGCCGGATCGCCGGCTTTCAGGAAATTCGGCCGGGTCATTGTCCGAGCTCCTTGGACCAGTTGATGGCGTTGACGTAGACGCCGAGAGGATTCTTGCGGAGGCGATCGGCGTCGGTCGGTGGTTGGATGGCGATGGTGAGGATTGCGGTCCATCGCGTCGTGTCGGCGAGCGCGCCGTCCTGATAGCGGCGCTCGATCCAGGCGACGCGGAACGAGTCGGCCGAGGCGCGGATGACGCTGGAGACGTCGACGGCGATCTGCTGCTTGCCGAGCTTGGCGAAGGGATCGTTGGCGCGGGCGTAGTCGTTGAGCGCGGCGGCGCCCGCCGTCGTCGTGAAATCGTAGGCCTGCAGCCAGCTCTGTCGGACCACGACCGGATCGGCCGGTGCGGCGCGCACGTCCTTGATGAAGCGGGCGAGATACCAGGCGATTTGCGGATCGGACGGCGTGTAATCGGCGGTCGCCGGCGCGATGGCGCGCGCCTCGCCGAGCTGGTCGATTTGAACGACCCACGGGACGATGGTCCCATGCGTCGACTGCCAGACGAGGCCGGCCGCTAGACCGCAGGACAAGAGCAGAGAGCCGAAAGCCATCAGCCGCCAGTTCTTCGCCTGGACGCGTGCGGAGCCGATGCGCTCGTCCCAGACCTGCGCGGCTCTCTGATAGGGCGTCTCCGGTTCGGGCGTGCGGCCGTAGCGCACCGAGGCGCGTCGGAACATGGTCTATTCCTCTTGTGAGAGATCGACGGAATGGCCGCCGCCGTGGCTGTCGCCGGACTGAATGACATGCGCGGCGGTCGTCGCGCCGTGGCTCGCGAGTTGATTTCGCTTCATGCGCCGCGCCCAGGCGGGCGGCGCATTCTCGGGCGAAGCGCTGGTTGCGCCGTCGCCGACCGCGCCTGTGGTCGACGATCCGCCGGTCGCCGCGAAGGCGGCGCGTGCGCCGGCGGAATAGTTCTCGGTCAAGGAACTGGTCGCGCGAGCGGCCGCGCGGCGGAAGGGAGCCGCTGCGACGGCTCCCGCGGCGCGGCCGACGCCGGCAAGTCCGGCGGCGACAGCCGAAGGCCCGGACTCGCCGGCCGAGCCGAGCGCATAGGCCGACGCGGCTCCGCCGGCGAGTCTCGCGCCGCCGCGCGCGGTGGCGGCGGCTCCCGAGGCGGCGGCCGTCGCTCCCTTCCCGGCGAGGCCGAGCGCCGCGCCTCCGAGCATTCCGGCGCCCGCGACGGCGACGCCGGTTCCGACGGCAGCGCCGGCGCCGAGCTGCGGCGCGCCGGAGACGAGGCCGGTGGCAATGCCGGGACCGAATATGCCGAGGCCGAGCATGGCGAGCGCGGCGAGCACGACGGAGAGCGTCTGCTCGATCGTCGGCTGCTCGCCGCCATAGCTCGTCGTGAATTGCGAGAAGAGGCCCGAGCCGATGCCGACGATGACGGCGAGCGTCATCACCTTCACGCCTGAGGCGACGATATTGCCGAGCACTTTCTCGGCGAGAAAGGCGGTCTTGTTGAAGAGCGCGAAGGGAATGAGCACGAAGCCGGCGAGCGTCGTCAGCTTGAACTCGATCAGCGTGACGAAGAGCTGAATGGCGAGAATGAAGAAGGCGATGACGATCAGCAGCCAGGAGATCATCAGCACGGCGATCTGAACGAAATTGGCGAAGAAGGACGCAAAGCCCATCATCTGGCTCGCGGCGTCGAGCAGCGGCTGACCGGCGTCGAGGCCGACCTGAGCGAGACGGCCCGGCCGCAGGAACTCGGCGGTCGACACCGAAGAGCCGCCGGCCCTGAGGCCGACGCCGGCGAAGCTATTGAAGACGATTCCCGAGAGCTTGTTGAAGTTGGTGATGAGGAAAGCGAAGAAGCCGATGTAGAGCGTCTTCCTGACGAGCCTCTGGATCACGTCCTCGTCGGCGCCCCAGGCCCAGAACAGGCCGGCGAGCGTGATGTCGATCGCGATCAGCGTGGAGGAGAGATAGGCGACATCGCCCTTCAGCAGGCCGAAGCCGGAATCGATATAGGTCGTGAAAGTGTTCAGGAAGGAGTCGATGACGCCGACATTGTTCATCGCGCGGCGCCTTTTGATGTGGCTGCGGCCGGCGCGGCCGTGGGAGGCGTCGGCCGCGCCGGCCTGCCGAAGAAGCGGCGGCGGTTCTCCGTCCAGACCGCCTCGCAGCGCTGGTCTTCGGCATCCTGGAGACCGAGCGCGCCGCAGCGGCGCAACTCGGCGGAAAGATCGTCTGGATCGTTGACGAAGGCAGCGCCGGCGTCACGGATGATCGGCGCAGGCGCATCGAAGTCGAGCGTAGAGAGCGTCGCGATCAATGTGGCGATCAGAATGAGGATCGCACCGGCGCGCCATATGTCCCACCGCCGCATGACCGCGCCTCAATTGCTATGGAACATGGTGACATTGCCCGGCTGATAGCCGGAGCGGGTCGAAAAGCGTCGATATTGCTCCTGTCCTTGCGACTCCGTCGCCGTGATGCGCGACTGCTCCAGCGCGTCGGCGCGGCTCTTGGCTGCGACCACGGCGACGAGATCGGAGAGCTGCTGCGATTGCAGCGCGAGCAGCTGATTGCCCGCCTGCGCCGCCTGCAGCGCGCCGGTCGCCGTCTGGCTGGCGGAGGTCAGCGACGACATGGCGGAGCCGTTGCTCGAGATGTTGCCGATGACGCCGGCCTGCACCTTCAAGGAATCTTCGAAAGCCGCGACGGAATTCCGCCAGCGGGTCTGCGCCGTGGCGATCAGCCCCGAGTTGGAGGCGCTCGTCGACGCCGCACCATAGGTCGTCGTAAAGGCGGATTCGATCTGCTGGACATCGAAGGCGATGAGCTGCGCCTGGGCGAGCAGCGACTGCGTCTTCTGGATCGTCGTCTGGAGCTGGTTCAAGGTCGAGAGCGGCAGGCTTGCGAGATTGCGCGCCTGATTGGTCAGCATCTGCGCCTCATTGGCGAGGCTCTGGATTTGATTATTGATCTGCTGCAGCTCGCGCGCTGCGGTGAGCACGTTCTGTGAGAAATTGGTCGGATCGTAGACGACGATCTGCGCAGGCGTCGGATCGGCGATGATGAGAAGCGAGAGAGCCACGGCGGAGAACAGGCCCGCGCGGCGAAAAGAGCGAGCGGCCATCAGGAAAACTCCAGATTGGTGAGGTCGGGGATGAGGTCGGCTGCCCATTCGAGCCCGCGCTCGATCAGCCATCCACGCAGGAATCCATCCGGCCCGTGCTCGGCGAGGATGCGCTCGATCTCGGCGTGGTCGCTCTTGGAGGAGGCGGCGCAAAGAGCGAGGCCGATCGGTCCGAGCCCCAGTTCGAAGAGGCGATTGCCGCGCCGCGATTGGCAGTAATAGTCGCGCTTGGGCGTCGCTCGGGCGATGATCTCGATCTGGCGATCGTTGAGGCCGAAGCGGCGATAGATTGCGGTGATCTGCGGCTCGATCGCCCTTTCGTTCGGGAGGAAGATGCGGGTCGGACAGCTCTCGACGATCGCCGGCGCGATCGGGCTATTGTCGATGTCGGAGAGCGACTGCGTGGCGAAGACGACGGAGGCGTTCTTCTTTCGTAAGGTCTTCAGCCATTCGCGCAGCTGACGCGCGAAGGCGGGATCGTCGAGAACCAGCCAGCCCTCGTCGATGACGAGCAAGGTCGGACGACCGTCCAGGCGCTGCTCGAGGCGATGAAAGAGATAGGTGAGGACCGCTGCGGCGGCGCCGGCGCCGATGAGTCCTTCCGTTTCGAAGGCCTGGAAATTGGAATAGCCGAGGCGCTCCTCTTCGGCGTCGAGCAGCCGGCCGAAGGCGCCGCCGACGCAATAGGGTTGAAGCGCCTGCTTCAGGGCCGTCGATTGCAACAAGACGGCGAGACCGGTGAGCGTGCGTTCACCGGGCGGCGACGAGGCGAGCGAGGTGAGCGCCGACCAGACATGCTCCTTCGCCGTCGGATCCATGGTGGCGCCTTCCTTGGCGAGGATGGCGGCTACCCATTCCGCCGCCCAGGCGCGCTCGGCTGCATCGTCGATGTGGGCGAGCGGCTGGAGCGACACGTTGTCTTCGGTACCTGCCGACAGACCGCCTCCGAGATCGTGCCAATCGCCGCCGCAGGCGAGCGCCGCCGCGCGGATCGAGCCGCCGAAATCGAAGGCGAAGATTTGCGCGCGCACATAGCGACGAAACTGCATCGCCGTCAGCGACAGCAGCACGGATTTGCCGGCGCCGGTCGGACCGACGATCAGCGTATGACCGACGTCGCCGACGTGCAGCGAAAAGCGGAAGGGCGTCGAGCCCTCGGTCTTACCGAAGAGCAAGGGAGAGGCGCGAAGATGCTCGTCTCTGTCCGCTCCCGCCCAGACGGCGGAGAGCGGAATCATATGGGCGAGATTGAGCGTCGAGATCGGCGGCTGGCGGACATTGGCGTAGGCGTGGCCGGGAAGTGAGCCGAGCCAGGCTTCGACCGCATTCACGCCTTCGGCTATGCAGGTGAAATCGCGGCCCTGGATCGCCTTCTCGACGAGGCGGAGCCGTTCCGTCGCAATGGCAGGGTCTTCGTCCCAGACGGCGACAGTGGCGGTGACATAGGCCTCGCCGACGTCATCCGCGCCGAGCTCCTGCAGCGCGACGTCGGCGTCGGCGGCCTTGTTCGCCGCATCGGAGTCGACGAGGGTCGACGCTTCGTTGGTCATCACCTCCTTGATGATGGCGGCGACGGATTTTCGCTTGGCGAACCACTGCCGCCGAATCTTGGTCAGAAGCCGAACGGCTTCCGTCTTGTCGAGCAGTATGGCGCGCGTCGACCAGCGATAGGGGAAGGCGAGACGATTGAGCTCGTCGAGAATGCCGGGATGAGTCACGGTCGGAAAGCCGACGATGGTCAGAATCCGCAGATGCGTGTTTCCGAGCCGAGGCTCCAACCCGCCGGTGAGCGGCTGGTCAGCGAGCAGCGCGTCGAGATGCATCGGCGTTTCCGGGACGCGAACGCGCTGGCGGCGCGTCGAGATCGTCGAATGCAGGAAGGTCAGCGTCTCGCCGTCATCGAGCCATTCGGCCTCGGGCATGAAGCTCTCGATCAATTGCAGCACGCGGCTGGTGCGATCGACGAAGCTGCGCAGCAGTTCCCAAGGGTCGACGCCGTCCTGCGCGCGGCCTTCATAGAGCCATTTCTCGGCGCGCGATGCGTCCTCCTCCGGCGGCAGCCAGAGGAGCGTCAGGAAATACAGGCTCTCGAAATGCGCGCCCGCCTCCTCGAAGGCGTTCTGGCGTTCGAGGTCGACGAGCGCCGAGGCCGGATCGGGAAAGCGGTCGTGCGGATAATGCTGCGCCGGCGCCCGATCGGCTTCGACGAAGATGGCCCAACCGGAGCCGAGGCGGCGCAGCGCATTGTTGAGGTGGGCGGTCACGCCGACGAGCTCGGCCGGCGTCGCGCTGTCGAGATCTGGGCCGCGGAAGCGCGCCGTGCGCTGGAACGAGCCGTCCTTGTTGAGCACGACGCCTTCGGCGACGAGAGCGGCCCAGGGCAAGAAATCCGCGAGGCTCGTCGGTCGGGCACGATATTCGGCGAGATCGAGCATGGCAGCCTCACACGCCGAAATAGGCCGGATAGCGTAGGTGACGGCGCACGACCTCGACGAATTGCGGATCGCGCTTCGCCGCCCAGACCGCGGCGCTGTGGCTGACCAGCCAGAACAGCGCGCCGGGAAGCCAGAGGCGGAGTCCGAGCACAATAGCCGCGGCGAGCGTGCCATTGGCGATGGCGACCGCCCGCGGCGCTCCGCCGAGCAGGATCGGATCGGTCAGCGCCCGATGCACGGGGACGAAGAAGCCGGGGACGTCCTCGGCGCTGTTGAACCCGCTCATCAGATCAGCGCTCCGCCGGAGAAGGAGAAGAAGGAGAGGAAGAAGGAGCTGGCGGCGAAAGCGATCGACAGGCCGAAGACGATCTGGATCAGGCGGCGGAAACCGCCCGACGTGTCGCCGAAGGCGAGCGTGAGGCCGGTCACCGTGATGATGATGACGGAGATGATTTTGGCGACCGGGCCCTGGATGGATTCGAGAATTTGGTTGAGCGGCGTTTCCCACGGCATCGACGAGCCGGAGGCTCGGGCCGAAGATGAAGAAATCACCGTGCAGGTGACGATTGCAGCGAAAGTGACGATGCGTCGGCCAAATCGGCTATTCGGAGCAACGGGCGTCATGATTGGTCTCCTGCGACATGTGCAGCGATCGAAAGGACGCGGTAATCGCCAGTGGATGGATCGGGTCCGTCGACGGTCGCGAGCTCGGCGAGGCGGCGCTCATTGCCGCGGCCCTGCAGAACGGCGATGACATCGATGGTCTCGGCGATCAGCGTGCGCGGCACGGTGATCACGGCTTCCTGAATGAGCTGCTCGAGACGGCGCAGCGCCCCGAGCGCCGTGCCGGCGTGAATGGTGGCGATGCCGCCGGGATGTCCGGTGCCCCAAGCCTTCAGCAGGTCGAGGGCTTCCGCGCCGCGCACCTCGCCGATCGGAATGCGGTCGGGCCGCAGTCGAAGCGACGAGCGCACGAGGTCGGAAAGGGAAACGACGCCGTCCTTGGTGCGCAGAGCGACGAGGTTTGGCGCGCGGCATTGCAGCTCGCGCGTATCCTCGATCAGCACGACGCGATCGGCCGTATGCGCGATCTCGGCGAGCAGTGCATTGGCGAGTGTCGTCTTGCCGGTCGACGTGCCACCAACGACGAGTATGTTCTTCCGATCCGCGACGGCCGTTCGCAGGACGTCCGCCTGACCTGGCGTCATGATTCCGGCGCGCGCGTAGTCGTCGAGCGTGAACACTGCGACGGCAGGCTTGCGGATCGCGAAGGCGGGCGCCGCCACGACGGGCGGAAGAAGTCCTTCGAACCTCTCTCCCGTCTCGGGCAGTTCCGCCGAGACGCGCGGCGATCCGGGATGCACCTCGGCGCCGACATGATGGGCGACGAGCCGCACGATGCGCTCGCCATCGGCCGCCGACATTCTGCAGCCGCTATCCTCGAGGCCGCTCGACAATCTATCGATCCAGAGCCTTCCGTCCGGATTGAGCATGACCTCGACGACGGTAGGGTCTTCGAGAAAGCTCGCGACGGCCGGTCCGAGCGCGGTGCGGAGCATGCGTGCGCCGCGCGCATGGGCCTGCGAATGGAGAAGAGATGCTGCCAAACCCGCCCCCGCTTCGGTCGATCGCGCGAGGGCGATCCACCGTGGGGATGATTAGAAAAGGCAAGAAACCGGGCGGATCAACAAGGCTTCGGTCGTCGTAGCAGCCGGTCGTAGTCCAGCGAAAAAATACTTGTTCGTTGGGCGGGAGCGTGCGCGCGTCGATGCCTATCTCAGCTGGATCGCCACGAGATAACGACACGGCTTTAGAGTAGCGTTTCGATAGGTCACATCCCTCGGCTCGCGGAATTGAAGGCGGTCGCCGGTGGACAGGAAATGCTCTTCGTCGCCTTCCCTCAGATTCAATTCACCTGACAGCATCCAGACGACATGCTGACGGTCGATGTAAGTGCTCGCTGGAAACGACACGCTTTTGCCGGCAGGCAACATGATCTCGACCATCTCGAAAGGCACACGCGGATCGACAAAAATTTGCCGTCGCACGTAATTTGTTTCTGGATCCCGCCAAGTTGGCTGGGCGTCCGCCCGCATCAGGCGGATGGGAGGCGACGCTCGCTCGAAACTCAGGAGTTCAGCGAGAGTCAGACCAAACGCCGTGGCGATCCTGGCGAGAGTATTTGCTGTCGGGCTGGCCTCGACGCGTTCGATCTTGCTCAGCATCGCCTTGGAGACACCAGAGTGGGTCGCCAGCTCTGCGAGCGACCAGCGGCGCGCTTGGCGTTCGTTCCGGATGCGCTCTGCGAGGGCTTGATCGACATTATCCATTATATTAGACATATCGTCTCATATATCTGATCCGGTTCCCGATCAAGCCGAGGCTATTCCCAATGCCGACGATTCGACCCGCACGTCCAGAGGATGCTCCCGCCATTGCAGCCGTCTATGCTCCGTTTGTGAGCGAAACAGCGATCTCCTTCGAGATCACGCCTCCGGACGCGGAGGAAATGTCTCGGCGGATGACGGCTTGTATGGCCGTCTACCCGTGGCTCGTCGCCGAGGACGGTGGGAGGATCGCAGGTTACGCCTATGCCGGCCGCTACAGCGGCCGAGCTGCGTACGATTGGGCTGTCGAGGTGACCGTTTACTTGCATCCAGATTATCATCGCAAGCACGTCGGAAGGCATCTCTATCAAACGCTCTTCGCAATTCTGAGGCGGCAGGGCGTCCACAGCGTGTTCGCGATTATAACCTTGCCGAACGACGCCAGCGTCGGACTTCATCGCGCATCGGGCATGAGAGAAATTGGCATCTATCGAGAGGTCGGCTTCAAGTTCGGGGAGTGGCGTGACGTCCTGTCGATGGGCATGACTCTTTCGGATCGGGCTTTGCCGATAGGGCCTCTAATCCCGTTCCCCCAACTCACTCTCGACAGGCAAGATTTTGAATAGTCGGACGATCTTCAATCAAAAGTCGGGACTGCGAATTCGTCCATGCAGTCTAATCCTTCGTCTCCTTCGAGACTTCCTTTGACGGCTCTGTGTCGAGCATGTCACGCGGAATCTCGTCGAGCAATGTCCGTCCCTGATTGAGTCGTCGCCCCAGCGCCTCGATGAAGCCTTCGTAGCGCTCGCGTCCTTTCACCTGGGCGGCCGCTTGCGCCTCTGGCGGCAAGGGTGGCGTCACGGTCAGCCAGAAGCGGACGAACAGCGCGAGCGCTTCGGTCGTGAGGCCGCTGTTGCGTTCGAGGCGTTGAACCTGACGTGTCAGCCGGTCCAGCCGCCGCGTGAAAGCGGCCTCCATTCGGTCTGCGCCGTCGGGCGACAGAAAGGACACGACCGCAGCCTCGACAATAGCGGAGCGCGTGAGGCGTCTTTGCGCCGCAAGCTCGTTGATCCTCGCGATCATCTCCACGGGAAGCGAGACATTGAGGCGGTCGCGCATCATCGCCTCCTACAGATCGAGGCCGTCGGCCGGGTCCATCGCGCCTTGACGGGCGAGGCCACCCATGCGCTGGCGGACGATCTCTTGCTGGCGCGCGGCCTGCTCCGGCGTATCGTCGATGATGGCGAATTCATTTCGGTCCCGACGTGACGGTGTCGTCTCCTTCACGATCGCGACGTGGTCGGGCAGCTCCGGTTCGCGTCGTAACCCGCCATTGGCTTCGTCCTCGGCGGTCGACCGCGCGACAAGGTCGGTTGCTGGGCGTTGGACCGGGAGAGCCGACCAGTCGTCCGGCCGGGGCGCGTGAGGCGCGTCTTTCGGCACCGGGAGAATCCGCTCAGCAAAGCGGCGATCCTCATAATAGCGCGCCTTCTTCGCCCGGATCGGATGCAGGCCCGACATCATGACGATCTCGTCGGATGGCGGGAGCTGCATGATCTCGCCGGGGGTGAGCAGCGGGCGCGCCGTCTCTGAGCGCGACACCATCAAATGACCGAGCCACGGCGAAAGCCGATGCCCGGCGTAGTTCTTCATCGCCTTCATCTCGGTCGCGGCGCCGAGCGCGTCGCTCACGCGTTTCGCGGTGCGCTCGTCATTGGTGGCGAAGGACACGCGCACGTGGCAATTGTCGAGGATCGAATTATTCGCCCCATAGGCCTTTTCGATCTGGTTCAGCGATTGCGCGATCAGAAAGCTCTTCAAGCCATAGCCCGCCATGAAGGCCAGCGCGCTCTCGAAGAAGTCGAGCCGCCCGAGCGCGGGGAATTCGTCGAGCATCAGCAGCATGCGGTGACGGCGGCCAGTGGGCCGCAACTCCTCGGTCAGGCGTCGACCAATCTGATTGAGCACGAGTCGGATCAGCGGCTTGGTGCGGCTGATGTCGGAGGGCGGCACCACGAGGTAGAGCGTGGCTGGATGCGCGCCGGACACGAGATCGGCGATCCGCCAGTCGCATTGGCGGGTCACTCTCGCCACGACGGGATCGCGATAGAGGCCCAGGAACGACATGGCGGTGCTGAGGACGCCCGAACGCTCATTGTCGGATTTGTTGAGAAGCTCGCGCGCGGCCGAGGCGACGACGGGATGAGGACCGCCGTCGCCGAGATGGCGGGTGGTCATCATCGCTCGCAGCGTCGTTTCGATCGGCCGGTTCGGATCGGACAGGAAGGCGGCGACGCCGGCGAGTGTCTTGTCGGCTTCGGCGTAGAGGACATGGAGGATGGCGCCGACAAGCAGCGAGTGGCTGGTCTTCTCCCAATGGTTCCGGCGCTCGAGCGATCCTTCCGGGTCGACCAGCACGTCGGCGACATTCTGCACGTCGCGGACTTCCCACTCGCCCCTGCGCACTTCGAGCAGCGGATTATAGGCAGACGAGTCGCCGTTGGTCGGGTCGAACAGCAGGGTGCGGCCATGGCCAGCGCGAAAGCCGGCGGTGAGCTGCCAGTTCTCGCCCTTGATGTCGTGGACGATGGCCGAGCCCGGCCAGGTGAGCAGCGTCGGCACGACGAGACCCACGCCTTTTCCGGACCGGGTCGGGGCGAAGCAGAGGACATGTTCCGGTCCGTCATGCCGCAGATATGAGGTTTCGTGCCGGCCGAGCACGACGCCGTCGGGGCCGAGCAGGCCAGCGGCCTTCATCTCGTCTGGACGCGCCCAGCGGGCGGAGCCATAGGTCTCGGCGTCGTCGGCCTCGCGGGCGCGCCAGATCGACATGGCGATCGCCGTCGCGATGGAGAGTGGTCCGGCCGAGGCTGCGATATATCCGCCTTCGACGAAGATCGCTGGCGCGTAGGCGTCGAAGGAGTACCACCACCAGAAGAAGGCGGGAGGCGGATAGAAGGGGAAATGGGCGAGCTCGAACCAGGGATGTCCGAGCTGCGGCTGAAAACCGAGGCGCCAGGCGGTCCATTCGGTCGCCGCCCATATCGTCGTCAGCACGATGAGCGACACGACGAGGATCTGGCCCCAGAGAATCCTTGTAGCTGACATGGAGGCCTCCGTTCAAATCGTGGGAGGCGTCCAGTCAGAATACGCGGTCTGAGAGGGTTCAAGGGTGTTTGCGTCGCGATCGTAGCGAGGCGAGCAGCGGCGAAAAAGTAATGACGTCGCGAGTGATCGACCTTGCTGATCGCTACAAGCCCAAACCTCGTTTTCTGCCGATGCTCCATTCGATGCCGCCGTCGTCTCGCGCTGTCCCGGAGACATGCTGGCCGAGCTTTTTCTCGAGCGTCGGCGACCAGGGCACGAGCTGGAAGCCGAGGCCGTCGTCGATCATGGCGAAGCGCCCCGAGGCGAGCGTGAGGCGCCGGCGATAGACGCCAGAGACCTGATTGCCGGCCGCGGCCTGGGCGCGTGGAAGGCCGGTCTCGGCCGAGAGCTTCGCAGCGGCGTCATTCAGCTCGCGGCTGCGCAGCGTCGCGAGCAGGTCGCGCTGGAAAATGACCTGCCCGCCTCGGCGCTGAGCCAGTCCTTCGGCGATGAGATGCTCGGCGCGCGCCCTCATGGCCTCGCGGACTTCGCCGCCGAAGCCGCCCATGGCGAGCGGCGTCGGCGAGCGTTCGACGAGACGGTGATCGAGCCAGGTGGCGCCCGACGCGCCGGTCTGGCGGTCCAAATCGAAATCCGACCGCGTCGCCAGGACGAGCGTCGGCTGCGGATCGTCGGCGCCGCCGAAGCGCCGCACCTCGACGACGCCGCCGATCGGCGGAGCATGCTCGAACGCCTCGACGCCGTGGAAGCGGACATGATGGGCGCGGCCGTCGGTCCCGTCGATCACAGCATAGGCTTCTCCGTTCAGCTCGTCGTGCAGTCCTTTGTCGACGAGCCGCCCGAGGATCGGCGACTCCGAAGGCAGAGCATCGATGGCATAGTCACCGACGCCGCGATCCTGTCCGCGCTCGGCGAAGGCGCGATGCATCGTCTTTATGATGTCGCCGCGCATTCCGAGATCGCGCAGCGATCCTTCGGCTTCCAGTCCGATCATCCATCGGCCGGGACCTGCGGAAGCGGCGAGGCCCATTCGCTCGAGTTTTTGCGCGCGGCCGACCATCAGGCGGCGCAATTCGGAATCGTCGGGGCCGGGACTCGCCGGGCGCAGGTCGACCAGACCCGTCTCGTCGGCGGCATAGCGGATGGCGGCGTCGAGCCGCGTCCAGCGATCGGCGTCGACCTCGCGCTCGAGCGCCGAGCGGATCGCATGTTCGGGGCGTGGACCGAGTTCGACGGCGACGAGGTCTTCCGCGCGCGAGCGCAGGCCGTGGCTGATATAGTCGCGGGCGATGACGAGATCGCCGCCGGTCTCGTCGACGCCACGCACCAGCAGATGGACATGCGGGTTGTCGGTGTTCCAATGATCGACGGCGACCCAGTCGAGCTTCGTTCCGAGATCGACCTCCATCCGCCCGGCGAGGTCGCGGGTGAAGGCTTTGAGGTCGGTCATCTCGGCGGCGTCCTCAGGCGAGACGATGAAGCGGAAATGATGACGGTCTTCTTCGCATCGCTCGGCAAAGGCTCGATCGTCAGCGCTGTCGCTGGCCGCGTCGAACATCACGCCTTTCTCTCCGTCGCGGCTGACGCCGTCGCGCTTTAGATAGGAAAGATGCGCGGACAGCGGCGCCGATCGAAAGCTGCGGCCCTTGTGACGGACGATGCGTGCCTTGACGACGACGCGTCGACCCGGATCGAAAAGGCGGGCTCGGCCGAAGGCGGCGCGTCCGCGCCCAAAGCCGGAGCTGCCAGCGGCAGCCGATCGCCCGCCGCTATGCGGCGTCGCAGGTCCGGCTTTGCGAGCCGCTTTCAGAACCTCAGCGACGAAGCTCTTCGGCTTCGGCGCCCGGGTCGAGCGGACGCGGCCGGGCCGAACGCGGAAGTCGCTCTCCTTCCGGCTCATCAGATCGCCTCGCCATGTCGAACGGAGGCCGCGAGAGCGCAGTGTCCAAGTCGAAGCCTTGTAATTCCACGAGAACTTGTCGAAACCTGCCAACGACCGGCCGGCCTGCCAGACGAAAGACGAGTCGCGACAGCGATTTGTCTGCCGGCGTGGCAGGCGCTTTTATCTCGCCGTAGTCCGGTCGTGTTCTGCACTGAATTGCCTTCCACCGTTCTCTCTTTGCGACATTGCGCTCTGAAACGCTGGAATGCGAAGTGGTCACAAACCGCGCTCGCAATGCGTCTGCGCGCTTTGAACGCCGGGCGAAAGATGGCGATGAGACCCGTCGATGCACGAAGGTCGGCAGTCCGACTGCAACAGCGGTGCTGGCTCATTGTGCGTGCTCCGTCGACGAGAGCGCGACGAACAGGCCGTCTGAGCGAGGCGCGATGGCGGACAGATCGCGCGTGACGGCGACAGCTGTCGTGTCGGTCGCTGTCTGAATTGGCGCCGGACGATTGGCGACACGTCGGCTGACGTTCTGCTCGACGAACAGCGGCGCCTTCGTCCATGGGGAAAGACCGGAGATCGCGCGAATAGCGGGTCGAGCGCTGTCATTTCCCTCGATGAGAGGGGCGAGCGCCGCGACATAGGCGGCGGTCTCGGATGGCAATGACCGGCGCCCGTCGCGATAATCCTCGTAGCGGCGCGGTCCCGCATTATAGGCCGCGAGGAAGCCCGGCGAGCCGTAGCGCTCGTGCAGCTCGCGGAGATAGGCCGTGCCGGCGATGATGTTGTCGCGAGGATCGAAGGGATCGCCGGCAAGAGCGTAACGGGCGCGCAGCTCCGACCAAGTGTCGGGCATAATCTGCATGAGCCCGATTGCGCCTTTGGGCGAGACGGCGTCTCGCTGGCCGCGGCTTTCGATCTGCATCACGGCGCGAATCCATGCCGCGGGAATGCCGAAGCGCCGCGCCGCCTCTGCGACATGGACGGCATAGGGATCGCGATCGGTCGGGCGCTCGATCGGCGCTGCCTTTGCGGGCAGGACCCCGCCCAGTGTGCAGGCCGGAGCGAGGCCGATAAGGAGAAGGAGCGTGAATCGCGCACGCGTGCAGGCCCGGTTCAGGCGGTTCGATTTGATCATGAGCGGGAGTGCCGGACGCATGTCATCAGTCCCGCTCGTTGCGCTTCTGGAGTCGGGCCCAGTGCAGAATCCAGCTGGACTTGTCTTCGCTCGACTGGAACAGATTGGCGCGGATCGGCTGCGTCAGGGCTGGATCGTGGAGGAGCAGCGAGACATAGTCGCCGGCCTTTTCGCCGACGCGTTTCCATGCCGCCCCGATTTCTGGTCCTTCGTCATCGCCGAGCAGGATGCGATAATCCGGCGCGTTCTCCGCGCCGCCGTGGTCGGAGGGAACGAGAACGATCTGGGCGTCGAGCGACAGCGTGCGGATAGCGCCCGAATAGCCTGCCTTGGTGCGGGTGAATCGACCGATCTGCGTCATCGGAATGCTCCTTGATTGGAAGAGTCGCGCGGGCGTCAGTCGACCGCGGCGCGCCAGACAAAGCGGCCGTCGCCCTCTTCGTCGGTCCAGATCGGAACCGCGCGAGCGACGATCGACGTGACGGGGAATGGGCCGAAGTAGCGACCGTCGAGGCTGTCCTGGACGGTCGGATTCATGAGGAAGACTTCGTCCGGCCGAAGCGTGCGGCAGCCGCTCCAGTTCGGCAGCGGACGACCGAGACGATCGCGATCTCGCGCTTCGCCGACATCGACGCCATCGACCGTGACGACGGCGCCGGTGCGGCACACCGTCTGTCCAGGGAACGCCAAGAGATGCTTCAAGAGCAGCACGTTTTTCGGCAGGAAGCCGCCATCGGCGAGGAAGCTCGCAATTGGTTCCGGGGGCCGTACGGCAACCAATTGCAGGGCGTTGAGACGATCGGCAGATCGAAGCTCATAGATCCCCGTCGGCGTGCTCGCCGTCGCGTTCCAGACGAGCCATGGCGTGGCGGGACCCAAGGAGGACTGGGCGCCAATCAGCAGCACGGAGGAGAACGTCGCCGTGACATAGCCGAGGCGGATCATGGCGCCACGCTCCGGCGCTTCAGCCAGGCGTCGTGCTGCTCGCGCGTGTAGGCGCGTGGCTCGTCGCCGACGGCGAGACGGTTGTGCAAATGCCGCCAATAATCGGGCGACGCGTCGGCCGGATCGACGCCGATCGCCTCTATGGCGTCGATCGCCTGGAGCGCTCGCTCGACCCTCGGCCAGGCGTCGAGGCGCAGCAGAATCTCGCCGCCGGGCCGCACGAAAGGAAGTGTCTGATAGCGCTCGCCGGCGCCGACCGCGCGCACGATGTCCATCCGCGAAATCACCGTGCCATAGTCGTTCGACGCCCATCGGACGAAGCAGAAGATGCTGCCCGGCGCAAAGCTGACGACACGGCGGCGGCGGTCGACGATCTTTTCCTCCGCGCGATGGCCGAAGCGAATCCGGAACTCGATCTTCTTCTCGATCCATGTCAGCTCGACATGAGTGAGAGGCGCAGCGCCGCGATGCGGTGGCGCTTCGACGCGAGCGGACTGCGGCTCGTTGTCGTTCATGATGTCTCTCCGGGATCGTCAGGGAATTCGCGCATGAGCAGGTTACGCAGCATGTCGGCGACGGTGACGCCGCGCCGAAAGGCGGCGACCTTGATGCGGCTGCGGAGCGCCGGCGTGACGTCGATCGTCAGGCGCGCGGTGAATCCGCCGGCGTCGTTCGCGCGCCGGGCGGGAGCGTCAGCCGATCTGATCCAGCCCTCGGCGTCGCCGGGACGCGCCGCGAAGCCGCGCTTTGCAGGGCGCTCGTTCATGCGGCGCCTCCGTCGTGGAACGACGAGCGATCGTCCTCCACATCGGCGAAGATCGTCATGGCGCGATCCTCCCGACCTCGGCTGCGAGCGCGACAATCTCGCGCGCGGCCGGCGTATCGTCGGCGAGCTCGCAGACGAGCCTGCCGGTCTGCGCCGCGTCGGCGAAGGCGATGCGCTGACCGATGGTGGCGGAGAGCGCCGGCGGATCATGATCGGCGAGCGTCTCGACCGTCTCGCGCGCAATGACGGTGCGCGCGGCGAAGCGATTCAGGACGAAGCGGGCGGCGAGCTGCGGGCGATAGATGCGCGCCTCGCCGAGCAGAGCCAGCATCTCGGCCGACGCCCAGCCGTCGAAGGGCGACGGCTGCACCGGGATCAGCGCCAGATCGGCGGCGAGCAGCGCCGAGCGCATCAATCCGGCGACGCGCGGCGGACCGTCGATGACGAGATGGTCGACGCCGTGCGCCAGCTCGGGCGCCTCACGGTGGAGTGTGTCGCGCGGCAGGCCGACGACGGTGAACAGCCGCGAGAGGTTTTCGCGCGCTCGCTGCTGTGACCAGTCCAACGCCGAGCCCTGAGGATCGGCATCGATCAGCGTGACGCGCTTCCCCTGCCGAGCCCATTCGCCGGCGAGATGCAGGGCGAGCGTCGTTTTGCCCACGCCACCCTTCTGGTTCAGGAGCGCGACGATCATGACGTGCGTCCTTCGCTTTCGCTGAAAGGAAGAGGCGCGTCGGAAGTCGCATCGTCCGTAAAGCCGGATTTACGGAAAGTCGTATCAGGCGTATTCTTTTCAGACGGAAGTTTCGGTGTGCGCGAACGCTCCGATGAGTTTTCCACGTTCGCCGGGCGCAAACAAAAGTTAGAGTCTCTGTTAGACTCTAAGTTAGCAGCGCGGATTTTTTCTTCGGGCCAGAGGGTTAGCTGGCCTTTGCGTTCCCGAAGTCCCGATAGGGCTGCTCCCGAAGTCCCGATACTATGCGTTCCCGAAGTCCCGAGCGTTTCCACAGGCTTATCCACAGGGGCTGTGGATAAGTCGATCGGCAGGATGCGAAGCAGCTCGCGCCGACCTTCGCGCTCGATCCGTAGGCGATAACCAGGGAGCGGTTGCCGGTGGACGATGAGCCGAATGTCGAAGGCGAAACTTCTGAGCGTCGCGAGGCTGCCGGATTTTTGATGCAGGTGCGGGATGTCGAAGATCCAGCCCTGCTTCTGGTGGCCGGCATGCTTGCGGGCCACGCGATAGAGCCAGCGCTCGACGCCGCCCGTCAGCCGGAAATAGGCCGGGTCGATGGCGAGCACGAGCGAGCGGTCGACGACGCCGCGATAGAACCATTCCGGGAGAACGAATTCCATGCCTTCGACGCGGCCGTCGCGCGTCACGCACTCCTCCCATTCGTTGATCCAGGAGAATTGGCTTCGACGCCAATGCTCGCCGTTGCGAATGGTGGTGCAGATGGCGGTCGACTGCAGGCGGGTGAGCGCTCGCTTCAGCAGCTTGTAGTCACGAGCGCCGGTCGCGCGTCCGACCGCCTTGAGGAGTTGATAGGGCGTGAAGCGCAGGAATCGGGACGTGGTGAGGCCCTGGTTCTCGGCGTCCACAATCTGGCTCGCTGCCCAGATCAGCACGTCGGCGTCCCATATGGTCGCCATGCCGTGCTCGGGCATGGCGAAGACTTCGACGCGCGCGCCGGCCGCCTCGTAGAGGATCGGGGCCGTGCGCTTTGCCTTGGCGAGCGAGAAGAACGGCCGCTCCATGAGATCGCGCTGATCGCGAGGGGATGCGTCCCCCGTCGCGATGACGAAGGGGTGGAGCCGGCTTCGCTCGCTCGAGATGACGGGGAGGCGGCGCGACATGGCGGCGTCGCCTCAGCGGTGGGAGTTCAGGCGGGCGATGCGCACGCCGGTGTCGACGCGGACGGCGTCGCGCGCTTCGACATATTGCGGATCGGACGTGGAGCGGCAGGCGGCCCCATCGGCCCAGGCCTGCAGATCCTCGATCGCATAGACGACGCGCCCGCCGAGCTTGCGGAATGTCGGGCCGGCGCCGTGACAGCGGTATTTTTCGAGTGTGCGCGCGGAGAGGCTGAGCATTCGTGCGGCTTCATGCGTCCGGACGAAGCGCGTGGCGCCTTCGGGTGATTTGTCGCGCAAGAGACGCCTCCGTAGCGGTGAGGTGCGCCGCAGGGAGGTCGCGGCGTTTCGAGATCACCGTGGCGGAGAAGACAAGCGCGGGGGGAGGACGAAGTTTTGAGGCCGGTCCGTGTCCCCCCTTCCGCGAGGCGCACGCTGGGATGTGCTAAAAAACAGAGAATGCGGAAGGTCCGTCAGTCGCCGCGCAGCAGCCGCTTGTAGCCGCCGTTCATCAGCGCGACGGAATCATGGATGAGGCGGTTCGCCTTGCGGCGCGTCGCCGAACTCTTCCACTCGAGCGCGGGAAGCGCAGCGTCCTCGGCGTCGATCAGGGACGCGGCGATGTCGCGTGGCCCCGCGCCGCCTAGCCGGAAATCCAGCGCATGCAGCAACAGTATGAGACGCGCGCGGCGCTGCGCGGTCAATTGAAGCGCGCGAGGAAGCGGACCGGCGGCGCTGCCTTGAAGGAGGCGAACGAATCGCGACGCGACTTCGAGCCGGATTTCGAGTGACGCGTCCAGCGGCAAGATGATCGCGGGGCGACTCGGCGCGCCTTCGTTCATCCAGACGTGGATCTCTCCTCCGGCGTCGGCGATCATGACCCGCCTGTCGCCATCGTCGAACCTGTCGGCGACGACCTTGCCAAAGGCGGTCGGATCGAAGGTCCCATCCGCCGCGAAGCCGGGCGGCGCCGAAGCGATGATCAGCGTGCCGGGGTCGATCTCAGGGAGCCAGAGCGCTGGCTCCTTCCCTGCCGGAGTTTCCGGGTCATGAGCGAAACTGCAACCCCCAGCGACGCGCGAGGCTCGTAAACGCGGTCGCTTCGTCGACGGCGCCGCGTTCGATCCGCCTCAGCGTCTCGCGATGATCTTGGCGATATTTCGGATTCCGACGCAGAAATTCGAGCGCGAATCCAGAAGGATCCAGGTCGTCCAATTGCTTGATAGAATCGGGCGACTTCCAGAAATTCGTCGGCATGAAGCGCTCCTCGGCTTGGCCTCGTAGCTCGAGCGGCGACTTCGACGATCCCGGAATGGCAGAACCAAAACTAGCCCAAAGGGTTGCATCGCGTGCCGCGAGCGCCCGTGACCTTTTTATGGCAGGCGAGAAGAGAGACTATTGCGGGGACGTGCCCAAAAGCTGCCGATAGCCGGCTGCGGACATCCATCTCGCTCTGGCCAAATGGCTTTCATGGTTGATCTTCGCCCGTTCCGGCTCGCGTTCCGGATCGATCCCGAAAATCACCGCGACGACCTCTCGCCAATCGGCGCCTGCTTCGACGGCGTCCAGCAGCCGCAGATAGGTCGCGAGGTGACGCTCGTCGTAAGTTTTCACGCGATCGGTGAGAGGCGGACGATCTTCGAAGGCTGGCGTGCTCATTACGGATCTGCCTGTCGCTCTATGCCGGCGAATTCATGGCGAGACAGCGGGATTATATCCCAGGATTGATTGGCGTTCTATTCGGACAGTGATGCAATCGGCGCATCGCGTTGTTCGCTGGGATGGAAGACCCACCGGATCGGCGGAGGCCAAACCTAGCATGGTTGCCAACGAATCAGAACGTTCGTTCCTGGAATGAACATTCCTGACTCGGCTTCCATGCCAAAATGGAAATCGAGGAGGTCATAGCGACGAATGTGCGTCGCCTGCGTAACGCCAGGAAATGGACGCAGGAAGCGCTCGCCGAGAAGGCGCATCTGAGCTCTCGCTATGTCGGTGCGATCGAGCGCGCCAACGTGTCTGCGAGAGTGAGCATCATAGGGCGGATCGCTGACGCATTCGGCGTCGAACCCGCCGAGCTTCTCAAGCGCAGCAGACCGAAAGTTCGCGGTTAAAGTCTGCAGACGACCGAAGGCTCGGCAGAGTCGGCGCAACGTCTATTTGGCGCCACTTCCGGACATTTTTGGCGCATCTCCATTGCGGACATTCATGCTACGAACAGGAGCCGACCCCAAGGGACTTGTTCTGCGCGATCGCGCAGCTAAGCAGTCTGCTCGACATGACCTTGGGTCAGTTCCTAGTTTGACTACTGTTGTTGAATAACTGCACGAGAATTCCCGAAGAGAATGCCGCACCCAATGACGATCTCCGCGCCGCCCACGACAAAGCTGAAAGAAAGCCTAGTAAAACAGGCGCTGAAGACATTCGAATGGGAAAAGTTCGAACAACATCTCCTGACAGTCCATATGGATGAGGACTGTGTGTCCGAACTCTTGCGCCATATCCGCCATAGCACCGATTTCCTACTCAGGAGACCCGATCAGGCTCGTGAGGAAGTCCGTGCTGAGTTCATCGAGGAACTCAGGAGTTATCTTGCCGCTCACGTCGGATTAGATGCGGCGGCGCGACTCGACGACCAAATCTCCGTCATTCAACAGATAGAGGCCGGCTACAGGGAAATCCTTCGAACTCAAGAGGCAACCGTCGCAGCCAAGCTTCTGCCTGAAACGCAAGCGTCAGCCGCGCTCTCGCGGTCGGCCTATTCGTATCACGAGTTGAGCGAGGCAATTCAGTTATCAAGCAAGGGGCGCAAGGAGCTGATGTTGCAGTCGTTTCGGATCAAGCGGCTCGACGGGTCGTCCTATTCGCCGGATGGTGTTTTGGCCGACATCGTCAACGTGACGACCGCGACGCTTTTCCTGCACGGGCACCAAAACAAGTGGTTCGATTCTCAGAAATTCTTGGTGTTGCCAAAGCCGCCAGACGCGACGGAGGAGGAGGTCTATAAGGCGGGCCTAACCGAAGTTCTTGCCGCATCTTGGCGTCGCTGGGAGCGGCTGGAGCAGCGCTGCCGCTATTTCGACGGGGAAATCAAAAAATATACCGGAAGCGACTCGCCGTCATGGGCACCCGAAGGTGCAGAGGCCGCCATCGAATACGACCACATCAGCCAAGTGGAGTTCTTCGATTACTTGGCAAACCGCCGGCTCAACGATCGGATGATACAGACATTTCAGGAAATGTTGCTGCAGACCAACATGCAGACCAAAGCGTCAGGAATCGCCGCGCCTCTCAGCCTTCCCCCGGGCGTGTTTGTTTCGGCTCGGGAAGCACATTCTGACGTGTCCTTGAGCGAGATACTTGGTTATTCGATCGTAGACGATCTCGAGCGACCGTGCGGCCTAAGGCTCCTGGAATGGATCCGCGGCTATGCTGTGTTACAGTGTCTGGCCGACGAACGATACTCGCAGCATGGCAAGACCGGCCTTTACTTCAGTGTGCCCCGCGAGAGCCTTGTCGCTCTCCTCGATCGTGTCGGCATGAAGGATGGAGCGGCGGAGAAATTCATCGACCAAGCGTCGCTTCGAGCCACGAGCCGTGATCTGTTCGACCAACCACTCATTCGAATGCAGGACGGATCACTCCTGCTCTTTGGGCCGGGGATTCTGAATTCCGATCCGACGCGCATCACACTGTCCGCGATCGGCAACCAGAGCGAACAACTCAGCCGCAAGGGCAAAGCTTTTGAAGGCGAGACACTTCGCTTCTTCGAGAAGCAAGGATTTGAGGCCAAGGCGTTCAAATTCAAGCACGACGGAGAGGAATTCGAGTATGACGTGGTCGTCCCTTGGAACGATCATATCTTCGTCTTAGAGTGCAAGAACCGAACGCTGTCGGGGCACAATCCAGTCGCGGCATACTATTTTGCGCTGGAGATCGCATCAGCGGTTGAGCAGGTGCGTCGCCTGGCCGATGCGTTGGTCGAGCATGCCGACATCGTCCTCGAACGGACCGGTATCGACGTTTCAAACAAGATTATAATCCCCTGCGTGGTCAATTCTTTGCCTTACGCCATGAAAGGCGACCGAGATGGCGTCTACGTTACAGACGCCTCCGGCCTGAAGCGCTTTTTCCAGGAGCGCAATTTCAATATCGTTCGTCCGCACTACCTGAAGCAAAAGCATGCCGCGGTCCTGCATCGGATCGCGATGAAAAGCCTGTGGGTGGGGGACAAACCCACGCCCGCCGAGCTGGTGGCGTATCTCGCCGATCCGCTTCAGTTGCAGCTGATGATCGCTCACACTCGAAATGCCAAACACGGCTTCGGTCTGGGGGAACGAACGGTCGTGTCTGTGACCGACTTGGCCCACGAAGAGATAACGACAAGCAGCATCGCGAAGCTCTTCAGCATTGACGAGGAATGGATGAAGCGCGAAAGGGCGACTGTAACGCGCGCCCTGCGGGAAGCGATGAGGAAGAACGAGCAGCTTTCGGTTCGAAAGGCTGACCGGGCTTGGCGGGCCCAACAGAGGCATAGGCCAATGGAGTGAGGCCAATAGGGCCTTTGGTTGACGCTGATGGCCTCCCCGGCCCGAGGGAAAGGCCCCAATAGGTGATGACTATCCATTTCCGGCAATGGACCAAGTGTCAGGAGGAACCGATGGCGGCTTTGGGTCATTTTTCGCTTTCGTGGAGCGCAAAGCATGCTCGGTTGCAGGGCACGCGCCCCGCCGGGAAGGCGGGGCGCGATATCGGTCAGTCGCCATTCCGGCGGCTCGGGCGGGACCAGATCAGGCTGTAGCCCTCGCCGCTCTCGTCGTCGAACAGGTTGGCGAAAATCGGGGCGTTGAAGCTCGGATCGTCGAGCTTGAGGCCGAGATAATCGCGTCCCTCATTGGAGCGCTTGGACCAAGCGGCTCCGATCTCCACTCTGCCGACATACACGCGGTGGCTGGGCGCATTTTCGCCGGAGCGGCTGGTTTCGGGAACGATGCGAACGTTCTTCGCCTGGACGGAAAGGGTCACGATTTCGCCGGTGAACTCGTTGTTGCCGGTCTTCTTGAAGGTGCCGATGGTCGCCATTCTGAATTCTCCTCGATCTGAAGTTCCGAGCCCGCGCCATTGCGGCCTCGATGGCGATCGAAGGGCCGGAGGCGATCGACGCGGCATCGCTCGCGACCGCAGCGTCAGCGGAGGATGGCGCGAGAGCGACTTTGTTGTCTCGCGAGGAATGACGGCGAAGCCGTCAGGGGAAGAAAGTCGATCGGCGCCATTGCCGCATAGGCGATCGAGGCGCAGCCGGCCTTCGGCCAGATCCGCCCATCAAAGAGGCCGTTATGGAGCGCTCGGCTTGACGGCTATCGGGGACAATTCGGCGACCGCATGCGACCGCAAGGATCCGGCTGCGAGCGCCGACTACGACAACGATCCTCGTCCCGGCTGTAAAATTTCGTCGTCGAGTCCGAGCCGCTTATCGAAATCTCTCGCACCCCGCCGATTGTCGGACGCAGTGAGATCGCTCTCGCCAAAGGATTGCTCCGATGAGAATCACAATTTCGATCGCCTCGCCACGACGATTCGAACTTGCCGCCATCATTGCCGCTGTGTCACGACGATGAACTCGGAGAGTTGCAGATCGACGTGCGCCGATAGGAACTGCTGCGACGGCGTCAGGCCCGCGCGAGCCGCGTTTCGTCCCGGCCCAGCGGGATCGCTCCGGTGATGCGGATCAAAGCGCTGATGCCGACCGCGACCGCGCCGACGAGCGAAAAAATCATCTGCCATGTCGTGGAGGGCATAGCCATCTGGGCAATTCCGTGCGTGGCGTGATAGCCGGCGACCGTCGCCGGCGCAGCATAGACGATTACGATGGCGAGCCGGAGCCAAGTCCAGGGAACGAAAGCGAGCGCCAATTGCCCGACGCCGAATGTCAGGCCTGCGGCGATGACGCCGACGACTGCGCCGCCGAGCCAGCCGGCGCCAGTGTGAAAAGCCCAGGCGCCGACCGTCAGGCCGGCATAGAAAGGGAGCGCGAAGACGGCGAGCGTGAACAGCAGCCAGCAGAAGAAGCCGATGCCGGCGATGACGAGCAGAGGTCCGAAGATGATCATGGCGGTGGTCTCCATGAGGCAAAGGTCAGACGAGCGCGCCTTCCACCACCGCCGCGGCGCAGTGGCGAGTCTAGTCGGAAAGGTGAGACAGGGCGAGCGAAAATCCCTGCGGGATTTTCGCGCTCGTGGTCGCAGGTTCCTTCATGATCGGAAGGGATCGAATTCATGCACGATTGCGGCCGGATCGCCGTCGTATTCGGTCGACGGCATGACGCCGTAGTCTCCCGTGCCGTCATGGAAGACGACGACGCAGATCATGAGGGTGTTGGCGAGATCCCAACCGCGAGCGTGGGCGAATGTGAGGTTTCGAAACATCGATCGGCTCCTGTGCTGAGGCGGGGGCCATCTCCGCGCGACAGGCGCCCGATGAGTCCGGCGGATGGCCGCGATCACCGCGAAGGTGAAACCGCAGCGGCGGCACGCTCGCGTAGCCGACCCCTCGAGGGTTGATGGCGTCAGGCCATCGGTCGGATAGAGGATCAGCGCCGATCAGCGCGAGGTGGCGCTCGCCGAAAGGGGTCGATTGCTTCGAAATCATGAAGCTCGGTCGCGGACTGCTCGAACCTCCTCTATTGTCGGCGGACCAGGTGCATCTGCAGAGCGAACGACTCATGAGGTCGGCATGGCGGAGTTCACGAGACGAGATCTCCATCTCGTGAGGAAGGCGCTCGCCATCGCGGCGCTGGCGATCGACGAACAGCCGGGGCCGTTTCAGTCCGGCTCGGATTTGAGAGACGTGAAGGCGCCGCTCGATGAGATATTCGAGAGCGATACGGAAGCGTTGGCGTATTACGCGCGCGCGGCGAGGATCGCCGTGATCGGCGCGCCCGACTGAAATAAGGCTCTACGGAAAGGCGGCGACACGCTTTTGCGTTTCGGCGCATTTCCGGCTCTGTTGGTCGGCGGCGCTCACGCGCCGCCTGCACCGAATTTCCAAACTGGAATTCCGAGCTTGCGCGCCTTATCGGCGAGGTTCTCCTGGATGCCGGTTCCGGGAAAGACGATGACGCCGATCGGTAGGACGTCCAGCATCGCGTCGTTGCGCTTGAAAGGCGCCGCCTTCGCGTGCTTGGCCCAGTCTGGCTTGAAGGCGATCTGCGGAACCTTGCGGTGATCGGCCCAGCGGGCGGCGATACGTTCGGCTCCTTTCGGACTGCCGCCATGCAGCAGCACCATGTCCGGGTGCTTGGCGTGGACCTGGTCGAGCTTCGCCCAGATCAGGCGATGGTCATTGAAGTCGAGGCCTCCGGTGACGGCGATCTTCGGACCGGGGGGCAACAGCACCTCGTTTTCGGAGCGCTTCTTCGCTGCGAGGAAGTCCCGGCTGTCGATCATCGCCGAAGTGAGATTGCGGTGATTGACCATCGATCCGCCGCGCGGTCGCCAGGACGATCCGGTGTGGCGCTCGTAATGCTCGGCGGCCTGATCGCGCATCAGTTCGAAAGCGTCCCGGCGCTCGAGGAGAGTCTGCCCTTCGGCCGTGAGGCGCTCCAGCTCGACGGATTTCACCTCGCCGCCATCTTGCTCGCGCTGCGAGCGGCGTTGCGCCTGCTCATTGTCGTCGAGCTCGCGCTCGATCCGTTCCACGGCCCGGTGAAAGAGGTTGACGGTCAACCAGAGCAAGTCGCCGAGATCCGGCTCGAGGCGAGTGTCCTGCAATGCCGCGATCAGCGCGTCGAAGATGTCGGCGACGGCGCCCGAGACGATGCGCCCTTCCGGCAATGGCCTCGGATCGGGTTCGTCCTGAAAGGGGCGATAGCCGTAGAGCTGGAGTTCCTGGAGGATATGGTCGGTCGGGGATGACGCGTGCGGCTCGTGGCGGTCATCGTCGCGATCGGTGATCATGGCGCTTCCTTTCGTCGGATCGGCCGCGCCCATCGCGGCCTTCATGGCGACGAAAGCGGCGGGCGGAGCGGACCTGCACCCGCAGCGAAGTGAAGGGCCGCAGCGCAGCGGAGGACGGCGCAGGCCGGCTATTTTGTCTCGCGATGGAAAGCGGCCGCAGGCCGCGCCGGAAAATAGCCGGCCGCAGCCGTTGCCGATCCGAGCCGCCTGCCGATCGATCGCCCTCTGAAGAAGGCCGTGGGGGCGGACCTCTCCGACAATTCAGGAAGCGTCATCATCAACGTGACGTAAATCCGCTGGCAGCGAGCGTCCGCCCTTCAGCCCGAGCCTATGCCGCCAGCTCCATGAAGCGTGCGACGTCCTGCGGGGCGATCTGCACACGTATGGCCGCACGGAGCGCATCGAGCCCGAACAGCCGCAGATCTTCGTTGAAGTCGCCAAGCGCCGGAGAAAGCATGATCGCCTCGATCCCCAGCTGCTGCGCCCGGTCGATCAACGCCATCACCGCGCCGTCACCGGCCGGATCGTCGTCTCGCGCGATGTAGAGTCGGCGCAATGTGTCGGAGAAGAGGACGGCGGAGAGATGCGCCGCGGACAGAGCCGCAGCCATCGGCATGGTCGGAAGCGCCGATCGCAGCGACAGAACGGTTTCGAGGCCTTCGCCCGCCGCCATGACCTCGCCCGCCACGCCGAAGCGGACCGCATGGCCATTGAGATCGCCCATCGCCCGTCTCGGCGTTTCGATCGGCGCCTTGCCGAGCGTCGTCTCCGAGAAGCCGCGAGGATCGAGCCATGTACGATGCACGCCGGTCAGGCGCCCGTCGAGGTCCGTGACGGAGGCGATCATCGCCGGCCAGATTTCGGTCGGGGAATGCTCGTCCGGTCGGTGATAGCATTGCGGATGAAAGCGGAGTGATCCGGTTTCGTGCAAAGCCGTAATGCCGCGATTGCGCAGATACGCTTCTGCGAAAGTCCCGGAAATCGGCTGCGATATAGCGAAAAGTCGTCTGGCCGACTCCCGTGACTCGGCCGGCGCCGAACGTGTTCTTGTTTTCTTCGTCATCGGCTCCGGCTCAGGGCGCGGCAGTCTCAGGAATGAGCGCGCTTCATCGACAGTGTCCTTGAAATCGGCGAAGCTGCAACTCGCCTGGATGACGTCGAGCAGATCGCCGTGCTCGCCAGTGGCGGCGTCGGTCCATTTGCCCGCGGCGCCCTTGCCGCTCTTCGTCCCAATCAGCCGGACGAACATGGAGCGGCCCGGCGTGTTGCGAACATCGCCCACCAGCCAATATCGGCCTTCGCGATGTCCATTGTGGAGATAATGACGGCACACCGCCTCGGCCTGACGCCCTAGACGCCGCGCGAGATCGGAGGCATCGGGACGAGTCATGTCACGCCGCCTCCTTTTCGCTGACGCGCTGGAGTGGATAGCGCTCCATCAATTTCGCGAGGATTTCCGCGCCGCTCGCGTCGACGGGCACGAACATGCGCAGCTTCCAGGAGATGATCTCGTGGAACAACCCATAGGCGGAGAGGCGCTCGCGCATCGCGTCGGCGAATCCCGACAGCTCGATACGGTTCGCGCCCATGATGCGGACGCGGCGAAGCTGGAGGTCCTCGGCGAGGTGGATTACGGCGCGGCCATCCGTCAGGGCGGCGAATGCGTCCTCCGCGGAGAGATCGGCGGCGCCGCTCGCGAGAACTCCGGCGACCCAGGCGGCCGAGACCCGGCGGCCGATGACGCGCTCGCCGTCATCGGTCTGAAGGCGATAGACCCGCGTCGAATCCTTCGGCAGACGCTTCCAAATCGGCAGTAGCAGGCCGGCGACGATGTGAATCGTGCTGTCGGAAAACTCCGGCACGGCGGCGACCTCGGCGCTCCACGCGGCGGCGAAAGCGCGCCCGTCGGCCTCGGTCCAATGGCTTTCCTCCATCATCTTCAGCGACGCATAATGCTGCTCCATCGGCCGGACGACGCGCACGCGCTTTTCGATCTCGCCGTCGTCGAGCATCAGCGACGGCGCAGCAAGTTGCACCGCAGCTCGCCCCGAGCGCTCATTGACGAGCGCTACAGCGCGCCGATCGGCGAGAAGATCGAGCGCCCGGTCGAGAGTCAGAGGATGATTGCGCTCGCGCTGTGTGATCGTCAGCAGGCGGGTCTCCGCGCCTGTGCCGGGATGGACGTAAATGGTCCGGCGATCGGTGACGAGGAAACTCTCGGCCCGCAGCGTCTCGAGCCCGACGTCATAAACGCCGGCCGCGACGGCGCCTTCGACCTTCGCGTTCAGCAATTGCTCAAAGGCCGAGAAGAAGACGCCCTGCAGCTCGATGGTCAGCGCCAACAGTCGGTTGAGGAAGGTGGTGATCGGCGGCAGGTCGTCCTTGATGCCGTTCGAATCCGTCAGCGACAATCCGCTCGCCTCTTCGAAGGTCTGCAGGGAACAGCCATCAATCTTGCCGCGGACGAGCAGCAGATAGAACTGGCGCAGCGCGTCGCGCGCGTAATGACTCTCCAGATTGTCCTCGGGACGGAACAGGCCCTGTCCGCCGGTCTGACGCTGCCCTCTGGTGATCGCGCCGAGCGTGTCGAGCCGACGCGCGATGGTCGACAGAAAGCGCTTCTCCGCCTTCACATCGGTCGCAATCGGCCGAAAGAGCGGCGGCTGCGCCTGATTGGTGCGATTGGTGCGACCGAGGCCCTGGATGGCGGTGTCGGCTCTCCATCCTGGCTCGAGCAAATAATGGACGCGAAGCCGCCGGTTCCGGGCGGAGAGCTCGGCATGGTAGCTGCGTCCGGTGCCGCCGGCGTCGGAAAAGACGAGGATGCGCTTCTGATCGTCCATGAAGGCCGCGGTCTCGGCGAGATTGGCCGAGCCGGCGCGGCTCTCGACAGCGAGGCGGTCGCCCTTGCGCACGATGCGCCGCGAGCGCCCCGTTACCTCGGCGACCACATCGGTCCCGAAGCGCTGGACGATCTGGTCGAGCGCGCCGGGAACCGGCGATAGCGAGGCGAGCTTTTCGATCAGAGCAGTGCGGCGGGCGACCGCCTCGCGGCTCTCGACCGGCTGGCCGTCGCGAAAGACGGGCCGCGACGACAGATTGCCCTCGTTGTCGGTGAAGGGCTCGTAGAGCTGCACCGGGAAGGAATGGGCGAGATAGTCGAGAACATATTCGCGCGGCGTGATGTCGACCTGGACGTCGTTCCATTCCTCGGTCGGAATTTCCGAGAGGCGGCGCTCCATCAAAGCTTCGCCGGTCGAAACGATCTGGACGACGGTGGCGTGTCCTTCCTCCAGATCGCGCTCGATCGAGCGGATCAGCGTCGGCGTCTTCATGCTCGTCAGCAGATGACCGAAGAAGCGCTGCTTGGCGGATTCGAACGCCGATCGCGCGGCGGCTTTGGCCTGCCGGTTGAGAGTCCCGGTCGCGCCGGTGATGTTCGCCGCCTGCATGGCGGCGTCGAGATTATTGTGGATGACGGCGAAGGCTTCGGCGTAGGAATCATAGATGCGGATTTGCTCCGGCGTCAGCCGATGCTCGACCAGCTCATATTCGACGCCCTCATAGCTGAGAGAGCGCGCCGTATAGAGGCCGAGGGCGCGAAGGTCGCGGGCGAGCACCTCCATGGCCGCGACGCCGCCGGCTTCGATCGCCTCCACAAATTCGGCGCGCGTCGCGAAGGGGAAATCCTCGCCGCCCCAGAGGCCGAGGCGCTGGGCGTAAGCGAGATTATGGACCGTGGTGGCGCCGGTCGCCGAGACATAGACGACGCGCGCATTCGGCAGCGCGTGCTGGAGACGAAGTCCTGCGCGGCCCTGCTGCGAGGCGGCCTGGTCGCCGCGTTCGCCCTTGCCGCCGGCGGCGTTCTGCATGGCGTGGCTCTCGTCGAAAATGATCACCCCGTCGAAATCGGAGCCCAACCATTCGACGATTTGCCGCACGCGGGAAACCTTCTCGCCGCGCTCGTCGGATCGCAGCGTAGCGTAGGTCAAAAATAGGATACCTTCCTGCAGCGAGATCGGCTTGCCCTGGGGGAAGCGCGAGAGCGGCGTGACGAGCAGGCGCTCCATGCCGAGCGCCGACCAGTCGCGCTGCGCATCCTCGAGCAGCTTGTTGGATTTGGAGATCCACAGCGCCCTGCGGCGGCCCTGCATCCAATTGTCGAGGATCACGCCTGCCGATTGGCGCCCCTTGCCGGCGCCGGTCCCATCGCCGAGCATGAAGCCGCGCCGGAAGTGGACGGCGTTCTTCGCCTCGTCGCGCGCCGCCGCGACGACGTCGAAGGTCTCGTCGACCGTCCACGAGCCGGCGAGAAACGCCGAATGGGCTTCTCCGGCATAAATCACTGTTTCGAGCTGAGCGTCGGAGAGCGGGCCGTCCGAGACGATGTTCGCCGGCAAGCGTGGCCGATAGCTCGGCTTCGGCGGCGAGACCGAGGCCATCGCAGCGGATTGCACCAGCTTGGTGGGATGCGCCTGAGAGCCGGGAATGCGGATCGACTGCAATCCGTATTCTTCATAGATCGCATCCGTCAGGCGCGCGCCTTCTGGTGGCGTCCAGTTGACGGTCTCATAGACGAGCGCGGCACCATCGGGCGCGCGGGCGAGCGTCTCTCGGCGAACCGGAGCGCTTCGAACGGAAGCGGCCGGCGCCGTGAGCGGCCGCGGACCGCTGGCGGGCGCCGGCAAGGCGACCGGCAGACGCGGGGGCGCCATTTCGCCGATCCAGGCGAGGAGCGCCGCGACATCGGGCGCGATGCCGGGCGACGCCGGAAAGACGGTCGGGTCGCCCGCCGGCAGTTTGTCGATGATGGTCAGCCGCGTCTCGATCGATGTCCCGTGCTTGGCGTAGACGGCGCCATCGATCGCGGAGGAGAAGACGACGCGGCCGCGCTGCTGAAGGCGGATAAAGGTGTCTCGCCAAGCGGGCGCGTCGGGCGCGAAGTTCGCGCCCGTGATCGCGACGAGGCGTCCACCGTCGGCCAATCGCGCGAAGGCAGAGGCGATATGACGGTGGGCGGCGTCCGCCATGCGGCCGGAGACATTCGCCATGGCCGAGAACGGCGGGTTCATCAATACGACGGAAGGAACGATCGCCGGATCGAGATGATCGTCGATCTGCGCCGCATCGAAGCGGGTGACCGGAACGAAGGGAAAAAGAAGGGAGAGAATGTCCGCGCGGGTCTCGGCGAGCTCGTTGAGAATGAGGGATGCGCCGGCCATCTCCGCGAGAACGGTGAGCAATCCCGTGCCGGCCGAAGGTTCGAGAACGCGGTCGGCGGGCGAAATCGCCGCCGCGGCGAGAACCGCGTGGCCAAGCGGGATCGGCGTCGAGAATTGCTGGAAGGACTCGCTCTCCTCAGATCGGCGTGTATGCGTCGGCAAAAGGTCTACGATTTTCGACAGCATTGAAAGTGCGGCGGCCGGAGATCCGGCTTTGCGGAGAAGCGCCTTTCCATATTTGCGCAGGAACAGAACTGTCGCCGCCTCGCAGGCGTCATAGCCCATCTTCCAGTCCCAGGCGCCTGAGGCGTCCGATGCGCCGAAGGCGGTTTCCATCGCCAAGCGGAGAATGGCGGCGTCGACGCGTCGGCCATGTTCTAGATGGGGAAGCAGGCGGCGAGCGGCGTCGGCGATCGCGGAGCCGGTAGAAGAATGACGGGCGGGGGTCGACGCAGCCGCGTCGACGGCCACGGGCGCAGAGTTCTTGGACATGGAAGAGGTCTCGGGAGAGCGGGAGCGGCCGAACCGGCTGGCGCTCTCTCTGACCCGCCGGCTCGCCTTCCTCCCGGCCGGCCTCTTCCTCTCACCGCGTTTCCGACGACTCGCGTACGATCCGGTCGTTCGGAAACGCCTATTGGAGAAGTCGGAGCCGTTCCATGACGGAGCTCTCGATCGCCGGCATTAAAAATGGCGGAGCGCTTTGCAGCGCTCCGCCAAAAGATCACTCAACCGCAATCGGAATATTCGTTCTCGTCCGTTTCGTCGTTCGAGAGAAATTCGGGCAACTCTTCGGATTCGTCGGCTGCTTCGCCAGCCGCAAGCTCTGCCTGCGCCCCGTCATCGAGCCGCAAAGGCTCCGGCAGCCAGCCGGAGTCGGCGAGCAGCCGTTCGGCTTCGGCCGCCATCTCGCCCTTTTTCAAATGTTCGATGAGCTGAACCGCCCGTTCGCCCTTGGCTTCGCGGACGGCGTCGAGAATTCGTCGCTTCGGCACGCGACCGAGATAATTGTCGACGGTCGGCTTCCAACCGGCGTCGACCATGTTCAAGCCGACCGCCCGAGCGAGCCGGTCGGCATTCTTCAGGCGCTGCTGCACCGAATGCGCCGTGACCGCGCCGCCGCCATAGCGGTCCGCCTTCTCATGGAGGGCATTGACGCCATGGCTGACGCAATGGGCGAGCAGCGCCAGGCGGTGCGCGTCGTCGAGGCCGACGAGCCAATCCCATAGCTCCTGGTCGTCCCTGGGAATGCTCGATTTCCACCCATCCTGTCGCTCCGCGATCGCATGTGAGCTGGCGCTGTTCTTCAGATCCGTGGGCTGGATCGGAAAGGAGATCTGCCGCAAGAAAATTTCCAAGCCGGATGTCGAAATCGACGCATAATTGAAGCTGTCGGCGACGAGCTTATGCAGCAAGGCCGTCATGGCGACACGCGGATTATTCGCGACGGCGTTCTGCAGCGCCAATGTTCTGTGCGCCGTCAGCTCGATCATCAGCCGCTCGGGCAATGGCGCGAGCGCGTCGGTTTCATCTTCTTCCGACTCGACCGGGCGGCCTTCGACGGTGATTACGGCCTGCTGCGTCGCGGGAGCAATGGCCGGTGAGAACTCGTCTGCGCCCGCGTCATCGTTCGTGCTTTTCTCATGAGCGGGCGGCTCGTCCTCGGGCCGCACATAGCCGCGATCGACAGATAGAAGGCCATCGGCGTCGATGCTGACGAATGCTCCAGCGCGCGCGACGTCGCCGGGGTCGAAGCTCCGCGGTCGATTTTGCAGCTCGGCGAGCGCCGTTTCGATCTCGCCCAGGCGCCGGTCGACATCCTCCGGCAGTTCGTCGACTTTTTCATATTCGGTCTCCAGGCTCTCATGTTCGGCCTCGAGCGAATCGATCGTCGCCCGTTCGTCGTCGGTCAACTCGGTGTACGCGCCGACGAGTTCTCTCAGCCCATTCGTATGTCCGAATGGAAACGAGACCGCGACCTCGATCCATTTCCAGCCTTCCGCGGCGACGGATTCGGCCGCCGCCTTCAACTTCTCGATGACGAGGCTGTCGAGCAACGCGACATTTTCCAGCCAACCGCCGTCGTCGTGCTGGAACAGGTCGCGCATGACGATTCCGCCCGCCGCTTCATAGGCGGCGAGACCGACGAAAGCGGCTCGCCGGTCGGCGGCGCGCACGGCTTTTTCCGTCAGCATGCGCCGGATCTGGTAAGGTTCCTTCGACCACGACTTTTCCAGCGCCGCCCAGATCTGCTC
>NZ_LUUM01000111.1:0-1223 GCF_001644125.1 Methylosinus sp. R-45379 | reverse complement strand
TGCCCGTCGTTGCTTCGGCGCCTTCGCTGCTGGCCAAATCTTCTCCACGGAACCGATCAGGCGGCTCAAGGCGTTTTCCGCTGGCGTCGCGGCTTCGGCTCTCTTGAAGCCGTTCGCCGGCGCAGCGCTGTCCGTTCTTCTGAGCTTCAACAATCCGGCGGGAGGCAAGGCGCTCGCGCTGAACATCGGCTCTGATACGCTCATTGCCCTGATCTTCGCAGGGACGATCGCAATCATCGCCTGGGTGATGACCGAGGCGTTGGACATCGTCGATGAAAACACGCTGTTCGTCTAGAGGACGCTGATGCCGATCCGAGTGCGCTTGGGCGTAATGCTCGCTGAACGCAACGTAAAGTCCAAAGACCTAGCTGAATATGTCGGAATCACCGAGGCTAATCTATCCATTCTCAAACAAGGCAAGGTGAAAGGCGTTCGTTTTGAGACGCTGGAAAGAATTTGTCAGTTCATGCACTGTCAGCCCGGCGATCTCCTCAGATATGAAGAGGAAATGCCACCCGGCATCGATGTGCGGAAAGGCAAAAACGAGGTGTCGTGAATGCGTGTATCTCTTATAGTTGCGGCTCTAACAATCGGCCTGTCCGGCTGCACCTCACAGGGTCTCTACAATACCGGGCAGGCTTGGCGCAGAAGTCTTTGCAACGAGTCGATCGGCGACGAGCGGGCACGGTGTCGGTCCGCAGCTTCGAAACTGTACAACGAGTATCAAAATGAAAGGACGGGCTCCGACCGCGACAGGTGATTTGGGCGATTCACTTGTGTGCGCAAGATCGCCGAGCTCGAGGACGGCGACCGCAATAGCGTGCAGGGCCGTCCTCACGGCGGCGCGGTAGACGGCCGGTCCCAACCGCTCGCGCACCATCCAGAGGCGCGCGACGAGGTCGTCGAGAAGCGGGCCGTCTCTGCTCATGCGTCCCTACCGCGCGTTTTCGGGCTGCGGCCGCGGCCGCCAGAGGTCGTGACGAGCGCCGCGATATCCTCGCCGGTGAGAAATCTCCGCACGAGCAGAGCCTCGGCGAGCCGCTCGACATCGGCGCGCCGCCTGCGCATCAGGGCGAGCGATTGCGCATAGAGACGGGAGAGGTCCGCCTCGACGATTTTGCGTAGATCGCGGTCATAAGCGAGCGATCCGGCCGCGTCGCTTCGATGCAGCAGCGTCTCCCCCAGCCCATGCGCGGCGTGGCCCTCGGCGAGCGCGCGCGTCG
>NZ_LUUM01000110.1:0-2033 GCF_001644125.1 Methylosinus sp. R-45379 | reverse complement strand
GATTACGATTGATGCGGGTCACGAGAAAGACCAGGAGCACGGCGGCCAGAACGAAGCAGACGAACATGCCGTGGATATGGAGGTCGAAAAATTTCGACGAGCCGCGCATGTGATCATGCGCATGCGCCAGGCCGATCTCACGGTAATGCCCTGTGAGCCAGATGAAGCAGCCGCCAGTGAGGACGACGATCGTCCAAGTGAATGGCGGCTGCAAAAGAACAGCGCTGAGGATGACCTGCAGCAGGAACAGCGAAATGAATGGATTCGTCGCGCCGCCGCTGAGGTAGAGCTGAATCGTCAGCGTCGCGACGTCGAACAGCAATTGGACGAACAGTTCGGTGTCGGCGATCGGCGTGTCGCTCGAGCAGCGATAGAGCGTGACGATATTGAGAAAGAAGAGAACGACGATCACCTCTCCCATTTCGAAAATCGGAAGAGGGATGTCGAGCCAGAGATGGGCGACGGCGATCGATGCGATCTGACCGCAGATCGCCACCCAGCGCAGAGTGACAAGGAGCAGGAGATTCTTCGCGTTCGTCGAGTCGTCGACCGAAATCGGCGCTATCCTGTCCTTTGTCCGAGGCCATCGAACACCCCGCCGGCTCAGCGCCGCAACCCTGATCGAAGAAGTCATTTCTCCGCCCGCAGGCCGTGAAAAAATCCGGCGATATTGTCGATGTCCGCATCGCTGAGCGGTTTCGCCATTTCCGTCATGGTCGGATTATGACGCTCTTGCGCGAGCCTGTAGTCCCTCAGCGCCTGCGCCAAATAGTCGCGATTCTGTCCGGCGAGATGCGGGACGCCCGGGACGACGGCGCGGCCGTTCTCGCCATGACAGGCCATGCAGACCTCGGCCCGTTTCCGCCCCGCCGCGACATCCGGCATTTGCGCGAGCGCCGTTTGGATGGGGACGAAAGCGAGGATCGCGACCGCCGCCGAAGAGATCAGCATCGTCGATCGCATCTTCTGTCGTCGCAAGGGAAGCGGCGCGGACGGGACGCAGGCGTTCGATAGGGGCGCCGCGCAAATTTCATGCGTCATCATCATGCTCCAGACAATCAGGGGAGGAAGACATTCTTGACCCAGACGGCGGCGCCATAGGTGAAGAAAGTCGCGATCCAGACGATCAAGACGGCGACGGCGGCGGAACTGAGCCGAGCGACGTTCGCTCCGGGAAAATAGACGTCCCTTACGCGGCCGGCCTGATAGCACAAGGTGAGATAGAAGCCGCCGACGAGTCCGCCGACGCCCAGAAGCGTGGTCGCGAACAAGATCGCCGAGGGCCAATCGACATTCACCTTGTAGTCGTCGATCGAATAGCCAAAAGTCGACAGCATGGAGACGCGAATGATTTCTCGCCAAATGGACAATAGGAGGAGCATGGCCACGCCTGCCCCGAGAAACAAATAGCCACGTCCTGGCGCGCTCTTTGTCCAGACCAGCCAGGCGAGAGCGGGAAGCGACAGGGCGAGCAGAAAGGCGAGTGGATGCGCGACGAGATGGCCGCCGGGCGGAAGATCGGCCGTCCACCAGAGAAACAGCGCCAGTGACACGGGCGAGCCGAAGACCGCGATCTTTCGCCCGAGCGTGCGCGCGAAGGCGAGATAGGAAGGATCGATATCGGAGCGCGGCGCGAAATAGTCGGCATAGGCGAGAAGAAACACGCCGACCGCCGGCGCGGATAGGCTGATGATGAAGAGATAGCGCGGCCATTGAACGGCATGCAGCCGCGCGCCGCTCGTGTCGACGCCGCCACCGGGCGCATACCACTCCATCCAGCGCTCGGGGAGCAGCGCCTGGTAGGTCAGCGCGTGCATGATCAATCCGTCGAGCAGAAATATCACCAGAGCGACGACGGCGTAGGCGATCACGACACGTTTCGCCGAAGCCTCGTTCTTCGCGTAGAAGACGAACCACGAGCAATAGCCAACGATCAGAGTCGCGATAAAGCCGATCGCCCAGCTCGCTGACAGGACATTCGACGCATACCATTGCGGGTCATAGATCACCTGCGTGAACAGCAGAGGCGCGAC
>NZ_LUUM01000109.1:0-1171 GCF_001644125.1 Methylosinus sp. R-45379 | reverse complement strand
GGCGGTGGTCTTTCCTGCCCGAAGCTGAGCTTCGGCGGCGGAGGGCCGCCCATGGGCTACATCGGAATCGGTGGGGCCGGTGGGAGCGGCAGTCTCTACGTCAACGGCTCCGGTCGTGCGCCGACCGGATACACGCTTCCCAACTCGATCGGCCTTTGGTGAGGAGCAATTTCAATGAACAAAACCTCTCATCTTCTTTCCGCGACAACCGGCGTCGTTCTCGGCGCGATCGTCTTCGGCGCGTCACCCGCAAATGCGCAATTGGCTGTCTTCGATGCGACGTCGATCGCTGTTCAGCAGGCGCTGCAAAAGCTTCAGGACCAAGCCAACAATTTCTTGAACACGATCACGAGCCAGTTGGGTCTGAGTGGTCCTCTCGCGAGTCTGCTTGGCTCTAGCACCTATGGCGACGTCACGACATTGCTTCGCCAGGGCTTTACCCAAAACGCCAATTACTCGAAGGCGCAGGTCTCTGCCCAACGACAGATCGCCGACGCGTCGAATACCGCCATGGCGAGGTTCGAGCGCGACAAGCGAAACGCCGTGATCCGCGACGAGCATGTCGTCAGCCCATTGCATTGCGCTCATCTAGACAATGGCCAGACGATCACGGTCGGTGCGGGGCAGTCGTGGAAAGTCGCCACTGCGATCCAGACGGTCGCGGATCAACGCGGCGAGGCGGCGAAGGGAACGCCTTCCTATTATGGAGCCGCCCAGGCTGTCGAAGCGATCAATATGCTGCACTATTCGCGCTACTGTTCCGCGGACGAAGCGGCCGCGGGCCTCTGCCGCGCGTCGCAACGGGAAAATGCCGATCAACGCGCCTCGTCGCTATTCGGAACCGGGACCTATGACGGCCAGGACGGCGTCAATTCCGCCAATGATTTCGTCACCAATCTGATCCAGCCCATCGTGCCGACGGCGCAGCGGGGCGCGCAAATGACGTCGCTCACCGCCAAGGAAGCGTCGGTTCGGCGACGCCAATACGAGTCGCGCGTCTCGCTGGCGCGCAGCGTGCTCAACGAGGTCCTCGCCGCTCAATCGCCTTCGATTCCGCTCAACGCCGCACAGAAGCAGCAGATGCAGAACGAAGGTCTGACGGCCGTCGATACCGGCTCCTGGGTGCAAGCCCTGCAGCTCGACGTGCATCGCCGCTACAGCGACGTCAATT
>NZ_LUUM01000108.1:0-1389 GCF_001644125.1 Methylosinus sp. R-45379 | reverse complement strand
GGCCAGACGCCAGCCGATTTCGATGCAGGGCGTGAAATGCGCGCTGAAAACGGGCTCAGCTAATCCGACATATCCGAGGAATGGCGCCACGCTTGGCGCTTCGACAGCCCATAGACCGAAGCCACGCTCGAGGAGTTCTGCTTGGGCGCGCTCGGCGAACGCGTCGCTCCGAGCACGCTCAAGCGGTTGAGAAAAGTATTTCATGACGCATAGATCGGCGTTGAGCGCAGCGAACGGCTGGAGGTCCGAGTCGCGCCAGCTGCGAAGGCGTAGCCGCTTTGTGATTAATGTCGTGATTTCCATTGTCGTATTCTACAGAGCGCCGCCGAAGGATCCAGCGAAAGCGGGCTTTGCGTCGCATATTCACGCCTGTCGGATCGAGTCGTGGAGCCGCGGAGAACATGGACGCGAATTGTTCGTCTGGCGCGACGATGCAGTTCGAGGACACGCAAAAACTCATGAATCGGGGAAACTATCTATGGAAAGTCCTTCGGACGCTGCCATTCCATCACGAGGAACCAAGGTGCACGGCGATATTTCGCATGCAACGCCGGATCATATCCCGACCGCGGTTGCGGCTCGTCGAAGAACGTCAGCGTAAGTCCGAGTGAAAGCAGCTCTTTCATGTATGAGGACAACGGTCGATGCCAGTTTTCAACGCGAATGCCCGACCATTCCGCCCATTCGGGAAACTCTTCCAGATAGCGGTCGACCGCATAATATGGCCCGGAGCCGTCCTGATCCTTGATCCAGCCTCTCGAACAGGAACTGATGAAACTGTTCAAATTGGCGATCAACAAGGTTCCGCCGGGCTTTAGCACGCGCACCATCTCCGTCAATCCGCCGCGGAAGTCGGCGATATCGATGAGCGTCAAATAGCTGACGATGAGATCGAAGCTGTCCGCGTCGAAAGGGAGGGCTTCCGCTCTCCCGATGCGATAATCCCCTGCCGGATCTCGCTGACGCGCGCGAGAGATTAGATCTTCCGTGGGATCAATTCCGACGACGGAAATGTTCTTCGATGCGAGCACGCGGCAAAAACGTCCTTCGCCACAGCCTACATCAAGCGCGCGCTCGAAGCGCCTGCCCGATATTCGTTCGATCATCACGGGATCGAGCACATGCTCACGCCCAAAATCTCCGCGTTCGCCCTGCGCGGCGATCCAGGCGCTCGCGGACTCGTTCCAACCGTCGCTCATGAGAAACCTCAATATTCCGGATGCGTGAAATTTGCCGTGCAGAGGCGCGAGGGCCGGGCGGCGTCAATAACGCCGAAAGCGAGAGATGGCTACGGAGGCGGTGGACTTTTCGCAATTCACGCGAGCGGTGTCGGCAACCCGATCGTCGGGCTCGGCGGCGGCATCCTTTCAGGTTGGATTGAAACGGAGC